>CAYNPF010000138.1:0-6328 GCA_964398895.1 uncultured bacterium | reverse complement strand
GCCGTCCCGGCGGGCGCCGCCGACACGCAGTGGTGGATCCTCGACACGCCGGGCGACCACGTCCGCTCCGAGTCGCGCGGGATCGTGGTGCGCCCCGACGGCGCGCTGGAGCCCGGGCCGACGGCGGACTCCGAGGTGCTCGACAGCGTGACGGTGGTCTGGGCCGTGGTGCCGATGCGGGACGGCTCGGTGGCCCTGGCGTGTGACCAGGGATGGATCCTGCGCTGGAGCGAGCGGGGTGGAACGCATCCCTGGGCGCAGCTCGGCTCGGGCCAGGTGCTGGCGCTGGCGGCGGACGGCGACGGGCTGCTGGCCGGCACGGGCCCCGACGGGCTCGTGTACCGGATCGGCGCCCGCGGCGACACCACGCTGCTCGCGCGCACCGGCGAACGCTACGTGTGGGCGCTGGCGCCGGCGGGCCCCGGCGCCTGGTACGCGGCGACCGGCACGGCCGGACGTCTGCTGCGCCTGGACGCCCACGGGGTGCGCATCGTGGCCGACACCGACGAGAGCAACCTCGTCTCGCTCCTCGCCGACGGGCAGGGTGGGGTCTTCGCGGGCAGCGACTCGAAGGGCCGCGTGCTCCACGCCCGGCGGGACGGCTCGCTCCGCACGGTGTTCGACGCCGCGGAGGACGAGATCCGCGCCCTGGCCCGCGGGGCCGACGGCGCCCTCTACGCCGCCGCGCTCAGCAGCCCGGGCACTCCCGAGGACGACAAGGATGGCGTGCCGCGCCCCGCGACCTCGGCGCCCAGCGGGGGACGCAGCGTGGTGTACCGCATCGTGCCCGACTCCTCGGCCACCACGTGGTGGGTGGCCCCCCAGCCCATGATCTTCGCGCTGGCCGCCGCGCCGGGTACGCCGGCGGGCATCCTGGCGGCCACCGGCAATCGCGCCGCGCTGTACCGCGTCGAGCGCATCGCCGGGGCCACCCAGCTCCTGGCCGTGCCGCAGGGGCAGGTCACCGCGCTGGCCGTGCTGCCGGGCGGGCAGGTGCTGGCCGCGACCTCGAACCCGGCGGTGCTCTGGCGCGTGGGTCCCGGCCCGGCGAGCCGGGGGGAGCTGTTGTCCATGGCCCTCGACGCCCGACGGATCGCCCGCTTCGGCCTCCTGCAGTGGCAGGGCGAGGCCGGCGGCAGTCGCGTGGATCTGGCCACGCGGAGCGGCAATACCGAGGAACCCGACACGACCTGGAGTGCGTGGGCGGAGGTGCGCGGCAGCGGGCAGGGGGGCGCGATCCTCTCGCCGCCCGCGCGCTACCTGCAGTGGCGCCTCGGCCTCGAGGGTGGGCACGCCCGCATCGGCTCCGTCGAGACATCGTGGCGCGAGCAGAACCAGCCGCCGCGCGTCGAGGACGTGCTGGTCGCGCCGCAGGGACAGGGCTTCCGCGAGGGCGAGCTGCAACCGCGCCTCGAGCCGGTCACGCAGGCCCTGCCCGGGGGGCAGCGGGTCGAGTACAGCGCGCCCTCCGCCACCACGCCGCGGCAGATGCGCGACCTGCCCATGTGGGCCCGCGGCCTGCGCAGCGTGCAGTGGCGGGCCAGCGATCCGAACGGCGATCCGCTGCGCTTCCGCGTCCAGGTGCGCGAGGAGGGCCGGACCGACTGGATCGAGCTGACCCGGGACCTCGACGAGACCAGTTGGACGTGGGACACCTCGGCACTGCCCGACGGGCGCTACCGCGTGCGGGTGATGGCGGGCGACGAGGCGGGCAACGCGGTGGGCGAGGAGGCGAGCGGCGAGGCCGTCAGCCAGCCCTTCACCGTGGACAACACGCCGCCCACCGTCACCGCCTTCGGCGTCGAGCCCGAGGCCGGCGCGGTGCGCGTGAGCGGCTCGGCCGGCGACGCGACCAGTCCCTTGCAGCGCATCGAGGTGTCGGTGGATGACGGCAAGTGGCGGGCGGTCGCGCCCGAGGGGGGACTCACCGACGCGCGCGCCCACGAGTTCCGCGTGCGCCTGCCCGGGATCGCACCGGGCGGTCACACGGTGAGCGTTCGGGTGGTGGACCTCGCGGGCAACGCGGCGATGCGGGCGGAGCGGGTGCAGGTTCCGGCGCCGACCCGTACGCGGTAGGCCGGAGGACCGGCGTGCAGTCGCAACCAACCCGATACGGCCACGCGGTGCGCATCGAGGCCGGCGAGGAGATCGTGACCGTTCTCACGGACTTCGCCCGCCGCGAGGGCATCCGGGCGGGGATGATCTCCGGCCTCGGTGCGGTGGGCGAGTGCGAGCTGGGGATCTTCCTCCCGGGGACGCGCGAGTACGTGCGCCGCCTCTTCAGCGGGGACCACGAGATCGGTGCGCTCACCAGCAACTTCAGCGACCTGGATGGGGAGCCGTTCCCGCACTGCCACGCGGTGATCGCCGGTGCCGACCTCGTGGCGCACGCCGGCCACCTCTTCCGGGGCGTCGTCACCGTGACCTGCGAGGTGCAGATCGTGGTGGACCCGGGTCTGCTGCGGCGGGTGCGGCGGCCGGACCTCGGCTTCAACCCCCTCGAGCTGGCCTGACGAGCCGCCCGGGGGCCGCGAGGCAAGCCCGCCCAAGCCTGCTATAATCCGCGCCGCCTCGCAGGCTGTCCGACCGGTTCGGCGAACGCGCTCGAGTCCCTCAGGGCCACGACGCCCCAGAGCCGGCCGGTGGCTCCACCGTCGCGACGGTACGAGTAGCACAGCTCCGCGTGGCAGGCCGTGCAGATGCCGGCGTCCTCGAACGCCGCGTCGGGCAGGCCCGCCTCGCCGAGCTGGAGTCGGGCCACTGCGGGCAGATCGAGGAAGAGCCGGTCGGAGCGGCGTTGCACTGCGGCGCCGGGGAAGGCCCGGGCGACGTCCGGGCCCACCTCGTAGCAGCAGGCGCGGATGCACGGTCCCAGCGACACCTGAACCCGGTCGGGACTCACTCCGGCGGCGGTGCAGATCGCCGCGAGGGTGGCACCCGGCACACCGGCCGCGGCCCCGCGCCAGCCGGCGTGGGCGGCGGCGACGGTGCCGGGCGCGCGGTAGAGCAGGGCCATGCAGTCGGCGGTGGCGATCGCCAGGGTGAGACCGCTCGTGCGGGTGAGGAGCGCATCGCAGTCGGGCACGTGGCCCGCGTGGGTGACGTGCCGCAGGGTCGGCCCGTGAACCTGACCGGCGGTGACGAGGGCGGCGGGATCGAGGCCGAGGGCCGCGAGGAGGTTCCGCCGGTTGTCGAGGACGTCCGGCATGGGCGGTTGGACGGAGGATCCGAGGTCGAAGCTGTCCCGCGGCGGCGGGCTGCACCCGCCGCGCCGGGTGCTGAAGGCGAGTGCGAAGTCCGCCGCGGGGTTCGCGGGGTGCCAGTGGGGCACCGGGGCCGAGAGATCGAGCGTCCAGTCCATCGGACGCACGCTAGGGAAGTCCGGGGGAGAGCGTCAAGGCGCGCAGCGCCGAAGGGGGATCGCTGGATGAGCGCGTTCAAGCGGTGGACCGTGCTGACGACGATGGGAGCGGCGGTTCTGGCAGCGTGGGTGGCCGGCGCGCAGATCGTGCCCCCGACGCCCGGGGCGGCCCCGAAGGCGCCGGCGCCCATGCCGGCGGTCGCCACGGTGGGCGATCGCCGCATCACGCAGGCCGAGTTCGAACAGCGCTCCCAGCAGGGCCTGGCCGACTACCGCGCCCGCAACGGCAGCGACCTCCCGGCGGAGGTGGTGCCGATCGCGCGGCGGCAGATGCTCGAGAGCCTCATCCGTCGCGAGCTGCTCATCCTCGAAGCCGGCCGTCGCGGACTGCTGGCGAGCGTGGAGACCGCGGAGGCCCAGCTCAGGCACGATCCGTTCTTCCAGGTCAACGGACGCTTCGACCCCCAGCGCTTCGAGCAGGCGCGGCGCCAGAACCCCGCGGTCTTCGAGCAGGCCGTGCGCTCGCTGCGGCAGGGGCTGGCCGCCCGCGACCTCCTCGAGAAGCTCCAGCGGGAGAAGGGGCCCACCGAGGCGGCGGTCCGGGCCCGTGCCACGCGGGCGCTCACGCGCGCCGAGCTCGACTACCTCGCCCTGCGCTACTCCGACTTCCAGGGGAGGGTGCCGGAGCCCCGGGAGAGCGAGGTCGTCGCGTACTACACGGCGCATCCCGGCGACTTCCAGCGCCCGCCGCGGGCCAGTCTCTCGGTGCTGTTCGTGGATCAGCCGGCGCTGGGCGATTCCGAGGCGACCGTCCCGGCGGCGCTCGCCGGGTGGACCGCGCGCATGAAGGTCGTCGCCGACAGCATCCTGGCGGCCGTCAGGGCGGGTGGCACGCTCGAGGAGGCGGGTGCCTCGCAGGGCGCACCGCGTCCGAACCAGGTGGTGCTGCCCGACAACTTCCCGCGCTACTGGCGGGGTGACGCCGCCAGCCATGCCGCGGTCTTCGCGGCGCGCCCCGGCACCATCCTGCCGGACGCCATCGCGGCCGAGTCGGGCTGGCTGATCGTCCGCGTGGACGAGATCACACCCGCCCACGTCGCACCGCTGAGCGAGGTGGCCGGCGACATCCGCGGCCGGCTCCGCGTCGAGCGGCGCCGCGCCGCCGACGAGGCCGCGATGCGCGAGGTCTACGCCAGCCTGCGTGACAGCCTGAAGCGCACGGGCTACCGCGTGCGCTACGCGGCCGTGGACACCGGCGCCGTGAGCGTCCGGCCGCCGACGGCGGCGGACCTCGACCGCTTCTTCCGCGCCCACCTCGCCGACTACTCCGCCTTCGACGCGCAGGGCGGCGTGCGCGTGCGGAAACTGGACGAGGTCCGCGACGAGGTGAGCTCCCGCTGGGCACGCGAGCAGCGCTTCGCCGCGGCGCGCGATCTCGCGGACCGCCTGGCCGGAACCTGGGAGCGGGGCCGGCGCGACGCGGGCCTCGAGCAGCGGCTGCGCGTGCGCGATGTGGGCCCGGCGGTGCCGGGTGCGCCGGCCGACACCGGCGGCGTCGGCGCGGTGGTGGGTGACTCCCTGCGGACGGGCGTCGGGCAACCGGAGGTCGTGCGACAGGGCTGGGGCTGGCTCGTCTACCACGTCTACGAGGCCGTGCCCGAGTGGGTGCCGACGTTCGAGCAATCGGGAGCGCTGCTGGCCAGCCACCGCGACGAGATGCGCCGGCGGGAGGACGAGGCCGGGGCCCGACGGTTGTTCGACGAGGCGCCGCAGCAGTTCGCGGGCGGCGAGGTCTACCACTACTCGCGCGCCTTCGTGCCGGTACCGATGGTCGCGGACGTGCCGCTCACGCGCGCCGAGGTCGAGAAGTACCATCGCGAGCACCTCGATCGTTTCTCGGCGCCGGAGCTGGTGCGCGCCAGCCACATCCTCATCAGTCCCACCGACGACAGCCCGGAGGCCGACGCCGTGGCGCGCGCCCGGGCCGACAGCGTGCTCCAGCGGCTGCGGGCGGGCGAGGACTTCGAGGAGATGGCCGGACGGGTCTCGGACGATCCGGCGACGCGCGACAACGGCGGCGACCTCGGCCAGTTCTCCCGCGGCTCCATGCTGCCGGAGATCGAGCGCGCGGCGTTTGCCATGCACCCGGGGGAGATGAGCGCGGCGCCGTTCAAGAGCGCGGTGGGCTACCACATCCTCAAGGTGCGCGAGTACACGCCAATGATGGCCCGCCCGCTGAGTCAGATATACGCCGACGTGGGCTGGATGGCCGCCGAGGCGAAGGCGGAGTCGCTCGCCTCGCGCCGGGCCGACAGCCTCGCGCGCGTGCTGCCGGACGCGCGCACGGCCCGGCTCACCGCCCGCAGGCTCGGGCTGGTGATCATGTCCTACAAGCACTCGCGCGGAAACCGGAAGGGCTACCCGACGAACCTGTACACCTACTACCAGCGTCTCGAGACCATGAAGCCGGGCGAGGTCATGCGGGCCGGACGGCGCCTGGGCTCGATGGGCTACGCCGTGAGCTGGGTGGACAGCATCCGTCCGCCGGACACGCCGACCTGGGAGGAGAGCCACGATGCGGCGCTGCGCGCCTACCGGGCCGAGGGGGGCCAGCGCGCGGCCCGCGCCAAGGCGGCGGAGCTGGATTCGCTGGCGGTCGCGGGCTGGAGCCTGGACAGCCTGGCGGCCGGATTCGGTGGCTGGCAGCACGTTCGCGCCTACACGCCCGAGGATCCCTTCCCGGGGCTTGGCGTGAGCGGCCGGCTGGACACGCTGGTCTTCGGCCAGAGGGGTGACGACGGCCTGCCGGTGGGGCAGGTCAGCGGCTGGATCGAGATGCCGGTCGAGCTGCTGCGCCTGCGTACGGTCGCCCGCCACGATCCCGACCCGGTCGCGCTGCAGACCCGGATCGAGAGCGATCGGCGCAGCGAGACGGACGCGGCGCTGAACTCCTACTTCGAGGAGCTG
>CAYNPF010000137.1:1364-6347 GCA_964398895.1 uncultured bacterium | reverse complement strand
CTTGGCCTTCTCGATCACCATCTCCGCGACCTGCACGTGCCGCTCGGCCGGCTCGTCGAAGGTCGAGGAGATGACCTCGCCCTTGACGGTGCGCTGCATGTCGGTGACCTCCTCGGGGCGCTCGTCGATGAGCAGCACGATGAGCACGACCTCGGGGTGGTTCTCGGTGATGGCGTTCGCGATCTTCTGCAGCAGGATCGTCTTGCCCGCCTTGGGCGGCGAGGTGATCAGCGCGCGCTGCCCCTTCCCCACCGGCGAGAGCAGGTCGATGATGCGCGTCCCGATGCAGCGGTCCTTGGTCTCGAGGTTGAGCTTCTCCTGCGGGTAGAGCGGGGTGAGGTTGTCGAAGAGGATCTTCTCCTTCGCCACCTCGGGGCTCTCGAAGTTGATCGCCTCCACGCGCAGCAGGGCGAAGTAGCGCTCGCCCTCCTTGGGCGGACGCACCTGGCCGGAGACGGTGTCGCCGGTGTGCAGGTCGAAGCGCTTGATCTGCGAGGGCGAGACGTAGATGTCGTCGGGACCGGGCAGGTAGTTGTAGGTCGGCGAACGCAGGAAGCCGTAGCCCTCGGGCAGGATCTCCAGCACCCCCTCGGCGAAGATCAGGCCGTTCTTCTCGGTCTGGGCCTCGAGGATCTTGAAGATGAGCTCCTGCTTGCGCAGCCCGCTGGTGCCCTCGATCTGGAGTTCCTGGGCGAGGCGCAGCAGCTCGGACATGGTGCGGACCTTGAGCTGCTGCAGCTCCATGCTCTGCTGGGCGGTGGGCGTGGTGGTCGTCGCGATCTGTTCCATGGTTCGCCTTCGCTTGTCGGCGCGGCCGTCCCCGGGGGAATGCTCATCGGCCGAAGACCGATGGTCTCGTGCCCGGTGGTCGGCGGAGGGCCGTGGGCGCGGGCCGCGTCGCGGTCCGCTGGCCTGGGAGTAGTGGGTTCGGGTGGTGCCCCCGCCGGCACCGTCGGTCCCGGGAAGGGGCGGCGGTGAAACGGGGCGGCTTCCTCGTGTGGTGGCTCCGGTACGCGGTTCTCGAGCGGAAAGGCTCTGCGAATCCTGGCCGGTCGGGGAGGTTCGCGCGCCCGGGGACCCGAAGGGTGGGGCGCACGGCGGGCTCGAGGCGCCCGCGCAGGATCGTGCGGACCTCGACTCGCAACGACAGGGTATGGATCGGCCGCCGGGCTGTCAAGCTCGAGGGACTTCTCGTGGGACTTCTCGCGGCGCCGGCGCACCCGGTCGTGCAGCCCGGAACGCGCGGTATCGCGAAACGCGACGGCACCGGGTCGCGGCGCGCCCTGCGGATTCGCACCCAACGCGGGAAACGTGCGCCAGCAACGGCTCCGCGGCGAAGCGGCCCCCGGGAAGGCCGATGGCACATGGCTTGCCCTGTCAGAGGGTCGAGGGTGCGTAGGGCCGCGTCCCACCATCCGAGCCTGCCATCATCGCGCGGCCCACCACCCCCGAACCTACTCCGAGAACGCCCCGGGTCACGGGAGGGCCCGGGGCGTCGCATTGCCCGGCCGGTGTCCGGCCCGGGGCGCGGCTCAGGGAGTGCGGCGGGCCGGCGAGACCGTCACCTGCACGAAGGCGGGCTCCATCACGCACCAGTCGGGCAGCGACTGGGCGGCCACCCGGACCCGCACCGCGTCGCGCAGGTTGCGCGGACGCACCGGCTGCAGCCACACGGTGTCGAGCGCGGCCACCGCCGAGTGCGGACCGACCACGAGCAGGCTCTCGGGCTCCACCGTCACCGTGCGCGGGTGCAGCGAGTCGCCGGCGGCCGCGCCCTCGAGCCGGACCACCGCCGGCACGCGGCGGCTCTCCCGGCGCTCGATCCGCAGGTCGATCGTGGCCGGCCCGATGACGCGGCTCACCTCCACCCCGTCGTAGCCCGCCAGCGGCAGGTCCTCGGCCAGCACCTCGCGCGACACCGCCCCGGGGCCGATGCCCTCGAGCGGGACCTTGTAGGGCGGCTCGGTGACGCGCAGCCGCAGGAGCTGCTTGCCGCTGCCGCGCACCTGCGCCTGCACGGTGGCCGGCACCGGACCCGAGAGCGAGAGCGAGTCGCCGAGGTCGGCGACCTGCACCGGGAACGACAGCGTCGCCTCGGCGGGCCGGTCGAGGTAGACGTTCAGGTAGACGAGCAGCGCCAGCAGCAGGGCGGCCAGCTTGAGTCCCAGGTTGTCGAACAGCAACCCGCGCAGAAAGCTCATGACCGCTCCTCCCCCGTCCCGGCGCCCGTCGCGTCGGCACCGTCGTCGGCGGCCTCGTCCCCCGTCCCCGGCGGGCGCAGGCCGTGGCGCTCCATGCGAGAGTACAGCGTCCGCCGCGACAGGCCGAGCAGGCGCGCCGCCTGGCTCTTGTTGCCCCCCGCCCGCTCCAGCGCCCGCAGGATCAGCTCGCGCTCCAGCACCTCGAGCGACAACCCCTCGGGCGGGATGACCGGGACCCAGTCGGGCGCACCGTCGGCCGCACCCCGCGGCCCGGCGGCGACCCCGCCCAGGCTGAGGTGCTCGGCCCCGATCGGGTCGCTGCCGGCGAGGATCATCGCGCGCTCGAGAGCGTACTCCAACTCGCGCACGTTGCCGGGGAAGGAATGGCGCCCGAGCGCCTGCAGGGCGGCCGGCGTGAGCTTGTCCTCGGCCGCGCCGTGACGGCGCAGGAAGAAGGCGGCGAGCTGTGGCACGTCGCCCGGCCGCTCGCGCAGCGGCGGCAGGGTGATCGGGAAGACGTTGAGGCGGAAGAACAGGTCCTCGCGGAACTCACGGGCCCGCACCATCGCCGCCAGGTCGCGGTTCGTGGCGGCGAGGATGCGCACGTCCACGGTGAGCGCCTGGTTGCCGCCGACGCGGTGGAAGGTCTTCTCCTCGATCACCTGCAGCAGCTTGACCTGCAGCGGCAGCGGCAGCTCGCCGATCTCGTCCAGGAAGAGCGTGCCGTGGGCGGCGTCCTCGAAGCGCCCGGGCTTCTGCCGGGTGGCGCCGGTGAAGGCGCCGCGCTCGTGGCCGAACAGCTCGCTCTCCAGCAGCGCCTCGGGCAGCGCGCCGCAGTTCACCTTGACCCACGGCCCGCCCGCGCGGCGGCTGGCCAGGTGGATGGCCCGCGCGAACAGATCCTTGCCCGTTCCGCTCTCGCCGCACAGCAGCACGGTGGAATCGGTCACCGCCACCTTGCGCGCCAGCTCGACCACCCGCTGCGTCGCCGGGGAATCGCCGACGATGGTGGCCAGATCGCGGGTGAGCGAGTCCACCGTGCCGGCGAGGCGCGCGTTCTCGTCGCTCAGCCGGCGCTCGCGCGCCGCGCGCTCCAGGATGCTCGCCAGCTCGGCGCGGAACTCGCCGTCCTTGTCCACGTAGTCGTAGGCACCGAGGCGCAACGCCCTGCGGGCGGTGTCGAAGCTGGCGTAGGCGGTCATGAGCACGACCACCAGCGCCGGCCAGCGCTCGCGCACCTCGGCCAGCAGGGCGAGCCCGTCGGGCGGCGCCATGCGCAGATCGGTCACCACCGCGTCGAGGCCGCCGGCCTCGAGCCGGCGCAGCGCCGCCGCCCCGCCGTTCACGAACTCGGCCTCGTGCCCGGCGTCGCGCAGCTCGAGGGCGGTCAGCTCGGCGTTGCGCACCTCGTCGTCCACGACCAGCACCCGCACGTCGTCCTCCTCCCGCTCAACCGCGCCGGCGCGGCAACCGCACCGTGCAGGTGGTGCCGCGCCCGACCTCGCTGCGGATCCGCAGCTCGCCGCCCGCCGTCGTCGCCAGCCGGCGCGCCAGGAACAGCCCGAGGCCCGAGCCGGTGGCCTTGGTGGTGAAGAACGGCCGGCCGAGCTGCCGCAGCGTCTCCGCCGGGATGCCCTCGCCGTCGTCGGCGATGACGATCTCGAGGTGGCCGGCGCGCTCGCCGGTCTCGACCGTGAGCGTGCCCCCCCGCGGCATGGCGTCCAGCGCGTTCAGGATCAGGTTCAAGTACAACTGTTTCAGGGACTCGTTGTCCAGCCGCACCGGCGCAGCGTCACCGACCGCGTCCCCGCGCCGCAGCGTCACTCCGCGGGCGCGCAGCTCGCCCTCGAGCAGGTCGAGGGTGGCGGCGAGCGCGGCCCGGGCGTCACCGCCCTCCTCGACGCGCCCCGCTCCCCCGGCGCCGGTGCCCCGCGCGAAGTCGAGGTAGCGCGCCACCGTGCGCGAGAGCCGGTCGGTCTCCTCGACCACGAAGCCGGCCATGCGCTCGGCCTCGGGCTCAAGCCGCCCCAGCCGCTGGGCCGAGCCGCGGATGACGGCGAGCGGGTTCTTGATCTCGTGCGCCAGGGTGGCGGTGAGCCGGCCCATCGCCGCCAGGTTCTCCGCCCGCGACAGCCGCCGCTCGAGCTGCGCCGCCGCCCGGCCGGCGCGCACCACCACCACCGCCAGCAGCAGCAGGGCCAGGGCGGTGACCAGGGCGATGAGCGTCAGGGTGCGGCCGAGCCGCGCCACCACCGGCGGGTAGGCCGGCGCCGCCTCCACCGCCACCACGCCGAGGACGCGTCCGGCGGCGTCGCGCACCGGTGCCAGGCCGGCGCGCAGCGGCCCCTCGGGACCGGCGTAGGTGCCGGTCACCGACGGCGTGCCGGCCAGCGCCCGGCGCAGCTCGCGCGCCGCCCGCGTCGCCAGCGGGCTGACCCGCCCCTCGGACGGCTCGGAGTCGCGCGCGTCCACCACCACCACGCCGGCCGAGTCGAGCAACGCGGCGTTGGCCACGCCGGTCGAGGTCCGCAGGGTCACGAGCTGCACCTCGAGCGCGAGGTAGCCGCCGCCCTCGGCGTGCAGGCGGGCGTCGGCGAAGTCGGCGGCGCCGACCTCGTGCGCGGCGGTGGCGGCGATGCGGCCGAGGCGCTGCTCGAACTCCGCGCCGAGCGCGCCGGCCACGCCGCGCCAGGCCACCCAGGTGGAGACCGCGACGGCCAGCACCACGGCCACCACGAACAGGGGGACGAGGGCGAGATGGCGCGGCACCGGCCCGCTCCGG
>CAYNPF010000137.1:0-1264 GCA_964398895.1 uncultured bacterium | reverse complement strand
CGGAGCAGGTGGATGGCGCGCTGCTCGGCGTCCTCGGCCGCCTCGCTGATGGTCTCGATCACGGTCGGATGCGCGTGGATGGCGCGGGCCAGGTCCTCGAGGTCGAGGTCGGCGGCAAGAGCCAGCGAGCACTCGTGGATGATCTCGCTGGCCCGCGCGCCGATGATGTGCGCGCCCAGCAACTGCCCGGTGCGGGCATCGCTGATCAGCTTGACGAAGCCCGCCGTCTCGAGGTCGGCGATGTTGCGCCCGTGCGCACGCAGCGGGAAGCGGCCGACCTTGAGGGCCCGGCCCTCCTCGCGCGCCGCCCGTTCGGTCAGCCCGACGCTGCCGATCTCCGGGTCGGTGAAGGTCGCGGCCGGGACCGCGTTCCAGTCGGTCTGCGCGGGATGGCCGGCGATGATCTCGACCGCGGCCTTGCCCTGCGCCGAGGCGTAGTGGGCGAGCTGCTTGCGGTCGGTGACGTCGCCGACCGCGTAGCAGCCGGGCACGGTGGTCTGCAGCCGCTCGTCCACCCGGACCCCGCCGCGCGGACCGAGGGCAATGCCCAGCTCGGCGGCGCCGAGACCGTCGGTGTACGGACGGCGGCCGGTGGCGACCAGCACGGTGTCCACCTCGACCGTCCGCCCGCCGGCCAGCGTCAGGACGACGGCGCCGTCGGGGCCGTCGCGGCGGTCCTCGATCTTCGTGCCGGTGAAGACCTCGATCTTCCGCTTCTTCAACTCGCGCTCCAGCGTCTGCGAGATCTCGTCGTCCTCGAGCGCGACCAGCCGCGGCAGCATCTCGACGATCGTGACCTTCGTGCCCAGCGCCGAGAAGAAGCCGGCGAACTCGCAGCCGATCACGCCGCCACCCAGCACCGCCAGGCGCTTCGGCTGCCGCGGCAGCGACAGCGCCTCGCGGCTGGTGATGACGCGCGTGCCCTCGAGCGCGAAGCCCGGCGGCATCCACGAGTCGGCGCCAGTGGCGATCAGCACGTTGCGGGTGGTCAGCTCCCGGACGGTGCCGTCGCCGCCGGTGACCATCAGGCGCTGCGGCGAGACCAGGCGGGCGGTGCCGCGCACGATCTCGATCCCGCGCCCCTGCAGCAGCGACTTCACGCCGCCGGTGAGCTGCTGCACCACGCGGTCCTTGCGCTCGAGCAGCCAGTCCCAGCGCACCTTCGGCTCCCCCACCTCGATGCCGAAGTCGCGGGCGCGACGGATCTGCTCGAGCAGGTGCGCCGAGACGATCCACGCCTTGGTGGGAATGCAGCCCCAGTTCA
>CAYNPF010000136.1:0-6374 GCA_964398895.1 uncultured bacterium | reverse complement strand
CCGTCGGCTCGTACGCGCCGAACGCCTGGGGCCTCTACGACATGCACGGCAACGCGTGGGAGTGGACCGCCGACGACTACGCGCCCTACGCCGCAGGCCCCGCGACGGACCCGCACGCATCGGCGCGGGGAGCCGGCAAGGTCATCCGCGGCGGGAGCTGGGCGTTTCCCGCGGCGCGGGCGCGCTCCGCGGCGCGGCAGGCCCACGCGCCCGGCGACTGGGGATACTCCGTGGGCTTCCGCGTGGTGTGGGAGCGATGAGCAGCGACGCGTCCGGCGGGCGCGCGTGGGGCTGTCGTGCGGCGAAGGAGGTTGCCATGAGACGCGGATTCGTCGGGATGATCGTGGGGCTGCTGCTGTTCGCCGGCACCTCCGCCTCTGCATCCATGCTCGCGCCGGGCGACTTCGTCATGGCCACGCGCTCGGGGGGCAACCAGCAGATCGTGGTCCTCGACGCGACCACGATGGCGGCCACCGTGCTCGCATCCGGCGGCCACCTCGACGGGGCGACCGATCTGGCGGTCACGGGACGCGGGACGATCCTGCTCTCGGTGGTGGATGTCGGCGTCGTCCGGGTTCTGCCGGAGACGGGGGAGCAGTCGGTGATCGCCACGCTCGCCGCGCTGGGTGGCGGCCGCCCCTCCGGGATCGCGCTGGGCCCCGACGGCACGATCTACGTCAGCCTGCAGGGGACCTCGCCGCGCATCGTGCAGTTGTCCGCCGACGGGAGCTTCCTGCGTGTGGTGACCAGCGGGGGTTTCCTGCCCATGCCCGCCGGGATGTGCTTCGGCACCGACGGCGCGTTCTACGTCTGCGCCACCGCGCTCAACGGCGGCGGCGGACTCGTGCGGGTGGACCTGGCCTCCGGCGTGCAGACGGCGATCGCGTCCAACGCGCCGCTGTACGGGCCGCTGGACGTCGCCGCGGCTCCGGACGGCAGTCTCTGGTCCATCCAGTTCGGCCACGACTCCATGCGCCAGGGCGAGTGCGTCGTTCGCACCCGGCCGGCGGACGGCGTCTCCGAGATCGTGCACGACTTCGCCTGCTGGGCCAATGGTGTCGCCATCCGGTCGGACGGTGTCGCCGTGGTGGGGGATTGCTACCCGATCATGTGGGAGTGCGGCGGCGAAGGGAACCTCTACGCGCAGGTGTATCCCTCGGGGGTGCGGATCGCGGGATACGGTGGCCCCGTCGCCGTCGTGCCGCCGTCCACCGTGGGCGTGCGGTCGAGTAGCTGGGGCCTGCTCAAGACCCTGTACCGGTAGGCGCTGCGCTCGTGGGCGCGATCGCCGCGTCCGCGCCCCGGGGTGGAAACGCCGGCGGGCGGCGGGAGTAGGATGCGCGACGTCCGCCCGGTCGCGCCGTCGGGATCTCCCGCGGCCGAGGGCGGACGCGCGGTTCACCCACGTTTCCTCCGGAGGTCCTCGTGACGCCCGTACGCTGCCTGATCCTCGCGCTGAGCCTGGGGCTGGTCGGTTGGAGCGGTTCGCTCCTGGCCGCGAGTCTGCCGCCGTCCAACCCGTTCGCGAACCCCAGCCCGCTGCCGTACCAGGCCCCGCCCTTCGACAAGATCCACGATGCGGACTTCGCCCCGGCGCTGGATGAGGGCATGCGCGTGCAGATCGCCGAGGTCGGCCGGATCGCCGCCGACCCGAATCCCCCGACGTTCGAGAACACCATCGTCGCCCTCGAGCGCACGGGCCGGCTGCTCACCCGCGTGAACAACGTCTTCCAGGCCATCTCGCAGGCGAACACGAACGACGCCCTGCAGCAACTGCAACTGGTCATGTCGCCGAAGCTGGCGGCGCACTTCGACGCGATCCACCTCGACGCGAAGCTGTTCGCCCGCGTGCGGTCGGTCTACGAGCGGCGGGCGACGCTCGGCCTCGACCCGGTGCAAGAGTTCCTGGTCGAGCGCTACTACAAGGACTTCGTGCGCGCGGGCGCGCTCCTCTCCAAGGCCGACCAGGCGCGGCTGCGCGCCCTCAATGCCGAGACATCGAAGCTCGAGGCCCAGTTCAACATCCGGCTCCTCGCCGCCACCAAGGCCGGCGCGCTCGTCGTCAGCGACAAGGCGGCGCTCGCCGGGCTGAGCGACGGCGCGATCGCCGCGGCCGCCGAGGCCGCGCGGGAGCGGAAGCTCGAGGGCCAGTGGGTGCTCCCGCTGCAGAACACCACGCAGCAGCCCGCCCAGGTCTTCCTCCGCGATCGCGCCACCCGCGAACGCCTCTTCCGCGCCTCCAGCACGCGCACCGAGCGGGGCGACGGCAACGACACGCGGGCCATCGTCCTGCGCCTCGCCCGGCTGCGGGCCGAGCAGGCCAAGCTGCTGGGCTTCCCCAGCCTCGCCGCCTACGTCCTCGACGAGCAGATGGCCGGGACGCCCGAGCGGGCGCTCGCGCTGCTGACCGACCTCGTCCCGGCGATCACCGCCCGCGTGGCGGAGGACTCGGCCGCGATGCAGGCGCTGGTGGAGCGGGAGGGGGGCAGCTTCCGGCTCGAGCCCTGGGACTGGCAGTACTACGCCGAGCAGTTGCGGAAGACCCAGTACGCCTTCGACGAGTCGCAGACCCGGCCCTACTTCGAACTCGACCGCGTTCTGCAGGACGGCGTGTTCTTCACCGCACACGAGCTGTACGGGCTGACGTTCCAGGAGCGCAAGGACCTGCCCGTCTACCATCCCGACGTGCGCGTCTTCGAGGTGTTCGACGCCGATGGCTCGCCGATCGCGCTGTGGTACGCGGACTACTTCAAGCGCGACGAGAAGGCCGGCGGCGCCTGGTCGAACAACTTCGTGGACGGCTCGGGGTTGCTCGGAACGAAACCGGTGGTCTACAACGTGGCGAACTTCGCCAAGGCGGCGGCGGGCGAGTCCACCCTGATCAGCTACGACGACGTCACCACCGTGTTCCACGAGTTCGGCCACGCCCTGCACCAGATGCTCACGCGCGTCGAGTACCCGCGGCTGGCGGGCTCGAACGTAGCGACCGACTTCGTCGAGCTGCCCTCGCAGTTGAACGAGCACTGGGCGCTCGATCCGACCGTGCTGGCGCACTACGCCCGGCACTACCAGACCGGGGCGGTGATGCCCGAGGAGTTGGCGGCCAAGCTGCGGAAGATGGGGACCTTCAACCAGGGCTTCGAGACCGGCGAGAGCGTCCAGGCCATGCTGCTCGACCTCGCCTGGCACATGCTGCCGGCCGGGGCGGCGCCGCGCGACGTGGACGCCTTCGAGGCCGACGCGCTCGGGCGCTTCCACGTGGCGAGCCGCCTCATTCCGCCGCGCTACCACAGCTCGTACTTCGAGCACATCTGGAGCGGCGGGTACGACGCGACCTACTACGCGTACCTGTGGAGCGCGGTGCTCGACAACGACGCCTTCGCCTGGTTCACCGAGCACGGCGGCCTGACGCGCGAGAACGGGCAACGGTTCCGCGACATGATCCTCTCGCGCGGCGGGACGGAGGATCCCGCGGTGCTCTATCGCGAGTTCCGTGGGCGCGACCCGAACGTGGGCGCGCTCCTCGAGGCGCGGGGGCTCGGGCCGCGCTGATGCGGGAGGGCCGCGGGTGATCGAGGTCGGCAGGCGATCGGGCGGGGAGTCCGATTGCGGCCGACGGCGGTCGGAACCCGCGAGCGGTTGAAGCAGGAGGGTGATCGCAGGATCGTGCGCTCGCCCCCCGTCTCCGCACGTCGTTCGTGCCGGAGGCGGGGGGCGAGGCTGCGATTGGGGCGAGCCGGACTACTCATCCGATTGCCCTGAAAGTGGGGTCACCGCGGCCATCGAAGCCGAAGGCGATTCGTGATCCATTCACCCTCCCGAGAGGCGGACTACCCTAGGCTCCAGGGGCCGAAGGCGATTCGAGACCTGGGGAAGGGGCCATGGGGGCCCAACGGGTCCCACCTTGGCAGCGCCGCTCGCGGGGCCCCCGGGCTGAGCCCCGTGCATGGACTTGGGAAATGGCGGGCTTGCAACGGTACTTGCGCGCGGGGTGCGACGGGGCACACTGTGCGTGTTCGGCGGTGTGTCCAGCTATGCCGCGATAGCGGTGCCACATGCTGTCGACAGGATGAGGGCGCGCCGGCCGGGACGACCAGCCGTCCGCACTGTGTCGGCGACGCCTGACGCGGTGTCTGGCTGCATGGGACCGCTTGCTTCTTGCCAAGCAGACGCTGGAACGCTCGGGGGGGCTAATGACCGACTATCAGCAATCGCCAGTCTCCCATGGGAACCCGGCTGAGCAGGCTCTCATCCGGCGATGGTGGCATGAGGTGGAGCAGGCACGTGGGCGGCTAGTGTGGGAGTACTACCTTGAGGGCCGCTATGTGGATGCGGTCTGGTTTCCCTGCGATTCGGGTGCTCGCGCGGAGAGCGACGGCAAGGATGCGCCATGCCGGTTCCCCCTGAAGGGAGCGGAAGTCGTGCTGTGCGAGGCGAAGCGCACTCTGACCCCCGAGCTCATTGGCCAGGCCCTTGTCTACTCCGTCCTTGCAGTCCGCGCTCAGGCAAGGCTTAGAGGCGCCATTGTCTTTGCAGAGAAAGGGGATGATTCGATGCGCCAGGCTGCGAAGGCGCTCGGGCTATCGGTTGTAGTCGGAACTTCGTCGCTTGAGCCGCCCATCAACAGCATGCAGCTGGCGGCCGTGCTTGTCGCAGCTGATGCAGAGCGTCATGCGGAAGGGAATGCGCCGTGAGCGATGACGTCCTTCGACGCTACACCGACATGCCGGCGCTGATTTACCTCCTGCGCCAGCAGAAGCTCACGCTGCTCGATCCCAAGTCCTGGGACGACAGTAACGATTCCCACTACCTCGCCTTGTATCGGGAGAAAAGGAAGCTCAAGTCGGTCTTAGCACTCTGCTTCACGCAGGCAGACGAAGCGTATCATCACTGGCGTGTCTTCGCGGCTGGCGCGAGCGGCGTCTGTATCCGGTTCAGGCGGGCGGAGCTTCTCAGAGCCGTGAAGAAGCAGCCCGGTCTGCGACTCGGGTCCGTCCAGTACCTGACGCTCTCCAAGGTGCGCAACACTACGCTTCTGACCCAGGAGCTGCCCTTCCTCAAACGACACGCATTCCAGGACGAGAACGAGTTCCGCTTGATCTACGAGTCAAGGAAGGCTCACATCTCGAAGCTGGACGTCGGGATTCCGTTGTCCTGCATCAAGCGCGTCACGCTCAGTCCATGGCTTCACCCCGACGTGTCCCCACACGTCAAGCAGGTGCTTCGCGCGGTTGATGGTTGCGCACAGCTGAACATCGTGAGGTCGACCTTGATCGGCAACGACGAGTGGAAGGCCCTGGGTGAAGGTTCAGCGTAGCAACGCCCGGCCTCCGGTCGTGCGCAGACACCGGGAAGGGGGGCAGGCTCTGCTTCTGAGCTACCGCGAAGTCTTGGGACGACGTCACGCTGTAGCGCGGCTAGCACCAAGCCGCGGGGCCATGCTTGAAGACCGTCGGGGGAGCGATGAGCGCGTCTGTCGTTGACTCGGCATACCTCGTCCGCCGGGCGACATGAGCGCGCGCTCACCCTGGGGTCTGGTCAGCCTCCGCAAGCGGCTCGCCAAGTACTCCGCAGATAGCGTGACCAGCCAGCTTGAAGCGTTGATGCTGGATCCGGCCAACGCGGCTGCCGAGCCGCTGCTTTGCGCACTAGCGACCACAGCGCTGTCTGATAGACGCGATCATGCCACGCGCAGACTCACTAGAGACCGGCTAGAGCGCATGCTCGGTGCCGGACCAAGCGTGGAGCAGTTCCTAGCGCATTGCTCAGACCCCCCAGAGCGACCCTTCGCTGACACCATCGCGACGCCCTTCGGAACGCACGTGGTGTGGCCAGGAGGCGGTGACAGCACCGTCCACATAGTCCAGTGCCTTGTGGATGCTCTCTTCACTGAGGAGGGAAGCACAAGTACTGGAGATGGCCTGGACAACGCTCGGCGCATTGTCCTGCTGGCGCTTCGGCTGGGCGACCTGGTGGCCAGCCGGGTGGGGATAGGGGGGCTGGTGTGCCCCAGCGATGCACCGTGCCTTCGCGTCGTCGTTCCTATGAGTCGCCGGTACAGGTCGCTATTGGAGGGAGTGCGGCTTCCCAAGGCGCTGGTGGAGTCGACTGCAGTCGCATGCCATGCGGAAGCCCTCCTTCATCGGCTTGTCGTGGCGCAACGTGTTTCGCGTCGTGGCGGGTCAGTCGCCGAGGAAGTCCTTGGCCAGCGCCCGTGCGTGGACATGGGCGAGACGATCTGTGTCGTTGGGCCGTCCAATCTCTTGCGCGCCGCATGTCATCACGCAGTCGCGGTCGCGGTTGATCCAGGAGCGCGCCGATACCTTGCGAATCGATATCACGCTGCAGTGGCGTCCTATGTGCGACTGCTCTTG
>CAYNPF010000135.1:0-6374 GCA_964398895.1 uncultured bacterium | reverse complement strand
GTGCTGATCGCCGGCAAGGGACACGAGACCACGCAGACGATCGGGGGCCGGGTGCTGCCCTTCGACGACCGCGAAGTGGTGCGCGAGCTGCTGGGTGCGGGAGGGGCCCGATGAGCGCGACGGCCTCGATGCCGCTCACCCGCGTGCGCGTGGCCCAGCTCGCCGGCGGCGACCTGGTCGTGCGCGAGGTCCCGGCGGGCGCGACGGAGCGCGAGGCGTTCCTGGCGGCGCCGATCGAGGGCGTGGGCATTGACACGCGCAGCCTGCGGCCCGGCATGCTGTTCGTGCCGCTGCCCGGCAGCCGCACCGACGGGCACGACTTCCTCGAGGAGGCCTTCCGGCGCGGCGCCGCCGTCGCCCTGTGCGCGCGGGAGCGCTACGAGGCCTGGCGCGGCCGCGAGCCCGGGCCGCTGGTCGTGGTCGAGGACGTGACCGCGGCGCTGAGCCGGCTCGCCCACGGCCACCGCCGGGGCTGGCACGGGTTGCTGGTCTGTGTGACCGGCAGCGCCGGCAAGACGACGACGCGCGAGCTGGTGGCGGCGGCGCTGGGCACGGCGGGACCGGGGCTGCGCACCGCGGGCAACCTGAACAACCAGTGGGGCACGCCGCTGACGCTGCTGGGGCTGCGCCCCGAGCACCGCACCGCGGTGGTGGAGATCGGCACCAACCACCCCGGCGAGATCGCCGCGCTGGCGGCCCTGGCGCTGCCCGACGCCGCGATCATCACCAACGCGGGACGCGCCCACCTCGAGGGCTTCGGCACGCTCGAGGCGGTGGCGCGGGAGAAGGCCGGCCTCGGCTTCGCGCTGGCGCCGGGTCGGCCACTGTTCGCCGGTGCCGACTCGCCCGCGCTGCTGGCGGCCCTGGACGGCGTGCCGGCGCGGCTCGTCACCTACGGCCTGGCGCCGACGGCCGACGTGCATCCGCAGCGCGTCACCGACCTCGGTCCGGCGGGCAGCCGCGTCGAGGTCGCCGGCTTCCCGCCGCTCGAGCTCAGGCTGGTGGGGGCGCATCAGGTGCAGAACGCGCTGGCGGCGCTGGCCGTGGCCCGCGAGTCGCGGCTCGATCCCGCCGCGGTGGTGGCGGCGCTGGGCGCCGTGTCGGGCCTCACGGGACGCATGGAGGTGCGGTCGCTGCGCGGCGGCACGGTGCTGGTGGACTGCTACAACGCCAATCCCGAGTCGGCCGGCGCGGCGCTCGCCACCCTGGCGGGCTGGCCGGGGGCGCGGCGTCGCATCGCGGTGCTCGGCGACATGCTCGAGCTGGGTGCGGGCGCCGCGGCGCTGCATCGCGAGGTGGGCGGGCGGACGCGCGGTCTCGAGCTGTGGGTGACGGGCGCGCATGCCGCCGACTACGCCGCCGGCGCGGCGCGGGTCGGCGTGACCGCCCGGGTGTTCGACGACAAGACCGCGCTGGCCGCGGCGCTGCGCGCCGGGCTGGGCGCGGGTGTGGTGGTGCTGCTCAAGGCCTCGCGCGGCGTGGCACTGGAAGAGGTCCTCGCGGGAGCGGGGGAGGAGGGCTGATGTTCTACGAGTGGATCTACCCCCTGCACCACATCCACGGACTCTCGTTCCTGAACGTCTTCCGCTACATCACCTTCCGCACCGCCTACGCCGCGGTCACCTCGCTGCTGCTCTGCTACCTGCTCGGACCGGTGATGATCGCCTGGCTGCGCCGGGTCAAGCTCGGCCAGAAGATCCGCGCCGAGGGCCCGCAGGCGCACCTGAGCAAGGCCGGCACGCCGACCATGGGTGGCCTGCTGATCGTGGCGGCCATCGTCCTGCCCACGCTGCTGTGGGGCAACTTCCACTCGCGGCCCATGTGGCTGGCGGTGCTGGCGACGGTGTGGCTGGGGGGCCTGGGCTTCCTCGACGACTGGCTGCGCGTGGTGAAGGGGGCGCCCAAGGGCCTGCTCGGACGCTACAAGCTGGTCGGCCAGGTGCTGCTCGGCCTGATCGTCGGCCTGGTGCTGGTGCACTGGCCCGAGCCGGGGCTGCCGGCCACCACCACCCACATCCCCTTCCTCAAGTTCCGCTACCTGGACTTCGGGCTGCTGTTCGTTCCCTTCGTCATCCTGGTGATCACCGCCTCCTCGAACGCGGTGAACCTCACCGACGGGCTGGACGGCCTGGCCACCGGCCTGGTGGCGGTGGCGGCGCTCGCCTTCGCCGGCATGTGCTACGTGAGCGGACACGCCAGGATCAGCGCCTACCTGAACATCACCACCCTGCCCTACAGTGGCGAACTCGCGGTATTCTGTGCGGCGGTGCTGGGGGCGGCGCTCGGCTTTCTCTGGTACAACTGTCACCCGGCGGACGTGTTCATGGGCGACACCGGCTCGCTCGCCCTCGGGGGTGCGCTGGGCGTGGTCGCCGTGCTGATCAAGCGCGAGTTCTGGCTGGTGCTGGTGGGGGGCGTGTTCGTGGCGGAGGCCCTGTCGGTGATGATCCAGGTGGTCTCGTTCCGATTGTGGGGCCGACGGGTGTTCCGCATGGCGCCGCTCCATCACCACTTCGAGCTGCTGGGCTGGGCCGAGTCGCGCGTCGTCCTCCGCTTCTACATCGTCGGCGTGCTGCTGGCGCTGCTCTCCCTCTCGACCTTCAAGCTCCAGTGACCATCGACGCCCGCCATCCGCTCCCCGGTCAGCGCCCCCTCGTGGTGGGGGCGGCCCGCTCGGGTCTGGCCGCGGCCCGGCTGCTGGCCCGGCACGGCCTCGACGTGCGCCTGGCCGACGCGCGCTTCGGCGGCGAGGCGGGCGCGGCGCAGGGCCAAGACCTGGTGCGGCAGGGCGCCTGCGCGTCGTGGGACGTGGACGAACCGCGGGCGCTGGAGGGACGCGACTTCGTGGTGTGGAGCCCGGGCATCCCCGTCACCCATCCCCTGGTCGCGGCCGCCGCGGGCGCCGGTCTGCCCGTGCTCTCCGAGCTGGAGATCGGCTACCTGGCGGCGCGGGCGCCGTTCCTGTGCATCACCGGGACCAACGGCAAGAGCACGACCACGCACCTGGCCGGGGCGCTGCTGCGCGGCGCCGGCCGGCAGGCCGAGGTGTGCGGGAACATCGGTCGGGCGTTATGCGAGGTGGCCGAGAGCGTGCCGCCCACCGGCCTGCTGGTGGTCGAGGTGTCGTCCTTCCAGCTCGAGACCGTGGACCGGCTCAAGCCGTTCGTCGCCACCTGGCTCAACCTGACCCCCGACCACCTCGAGCGGCACGGCAGCTTCGACGGCTACGGGGCGGCGAAGCAGCGCCTGTTCGCGCGGCAGGACGAGACCGACTACGCCGTCTGGAACGCCGACGATCCCGAGGTGATGGCCCGTCGCGCCGGCCGTGGGGCGTGGCTGGAGTTCTCGGCGCAGCGGCCGGTGGAGGATGGGGCGGCGGCGGTGGACGGGCGCATCCGGCTGGGCTGGCGCGGCGGGCTCGAGGAGCTGATGCGCACCGACGAACTGCGCCTGCGCGGCCGGCACAACGTGATGAACGCCCTGGCGGCGGTGACCACGGTGATGCCGCTCGAGCCGGCCCCCGACGCGCTGCGGGCGGTGCTGCGCGAGTACGGCGGCCTCGAACACCGGCTCGAGCCGGTGGCCACCGTGGCCGGCGTGCCGTTCGTCAACGACTCGAAGGCCACGAACACCAGCTCGCTCGAGGTCGCGCTGCTGAGCTTCGAGAGCCCGGTGGTGCTGATCGCCGGCGGCCGCGACAAGGGGCAGGACTTCACCCCGCTGGCGCCGCTGGTGCGCGAGCGGACCCTGGCGGTGGTGCTGATCGGCGAGGGTGCCGATCGCATGGCCTCGCACTGGCCGGCGGTGCCGACGCTGCGGGCCGGCTCGTTGGCCGAGGCGGTCGAGGTGGCGTTCGCGACCGCCCGCCGGGCGGCGGGCGGGCCGGCGCCGGTCCTGCTGTCGCCGGGTTGCGCCTCCTTCGACATGTTCACCGACTTCGAGGATCGCGGGCGGCGCTTCAAGGAGGAGGTCGCGCGGCTCGCGGCCCGCGAGGAGGGCGCGTGAACCGCGGCGACCGCTGGCTGATCGTGCTGGCCCTGCTGCTCACCGCGCTCGGCGTCATCATGGTCTACTCCTCGAGCTCCATCCTCGGCATCACGCGCTACCAGGATCCCAACTACTTCCTCGTCCGCCAGTTCGTGCGGGCCGCGCTGGGCCTGCTGGTGCTGTGGACCTGCGCCCGCTGGGTGGACCTGCGCCGGCTCGAGCGGGCCGCCCCGGTGCTCATGGGGCTGGCGGCGGTGCTGCTGCTGGTGGTCGTGGGCCTCGGGCACATGTCGAACGGCGCCACCCGCTGGCTGCGCTACGGCTTCCTCAGCATCCAGCCCACCGACCTCGGTCGGCTGGGTGCCGTCGTCTTCCTGGCCTGGTGGCTGAAGCGCAACCCGCCGGCCGAGCGCGGCTTCGTGCGCGGCCTGCTGCCGCCGCTCGCCATGGTCGGCGGCGTCTCCGGGCTGATCCTGCTCCAGCCGAACCTGAGCAGCGCCGGCCTGCTGTTCGCCACCGGCTTCCTCATGCTCTTCCTCGCCGAGGCCCCGCTGGCCCACCTGGCCGTTCCGGTGGGCGCCGGCGTCGCCGGCGTCGCGGCGATGCTGCAGCTGCATCCCTACCAGATGCAGCGCGTCGCCACCTTCGTGCGTTTCGTCTTCACCGGGACCCTGGATCAGCGCGGGTCGGGCTGGCAGCTCGACCAGTCGCTGATCGCCATCGGCTCCGGCGGTTGGTTCGGGCGCGGTCTGGGAGGGGGGCTGCAGAAGTACCTCTTCCTGCCGGAGGCCCACACCGACTTCATCTTCTCCATCCTGGCGGAGGAACTGGGGTTCATCGGTGCGAGCGCGCTGTTCGTGCTGCTGGCGCTGCTGTTGTGGCGCTGCATGCGCGTCGTGGCGCGCGCCACCGACCCGTTCCACTTCCTGCTGGCCGGAGGGCTCACCTTGCAGATCGGACTCTACGCACTCGCGAACCTGGCCGTGGCCACGGGGCTCGCCCCGACCACCGGCCTCCCGTTGCCGTTCGTCTCGTACGGCGGCACGGCCCTGCTCGCCAACCTGGCGGCGATCGGCATCCTCTATCGCATCAGTGCGGTGAACGCCTCCGCCGACGCGCTCGCGCGCCAGCGCTGGTCGCGGGGGCAGTCATGAAGGTGCTCATCGCCGGTGGCGGCACGGGCGGTCACGTCTATCCCGGCATCGCGGTGGCCGAGGAACTGGCCCGCTCCCACCCGGACGCGGAGGTCGTGTTCGTCGGCACGCGGCGCGGCATCGAGTCGCAGGCCGTGCCCGAGGCGGGCTTCCGCATCGTCTTCACCCGCAGCCGGGGGCTGCCGCGGCGCGCCTGGTGGCGCTGGCCGGAGGCGCTGTTCGACAACGCGCTCGGCTTCTGCCAGGCCCTGATCACCGTGGCCCGCGAGCGCCCGGACGTGGTGCTGGGCACCGGCGGCTACGTCAGCGGGCCGGTGGCGCTGGCCGCCTGGCTGCTGCGTCGCCCGGTGGTGCTGCAGGAGCAGAACAGCGTGCCCGGGCTGGCCAACCGCTGGTTGGCCCAGATCGCCGACGAGGTCCACCTCTCGTTCGTCGAGGCGCGCACGCACTTCCGCCGCCGCGATCACCTCAAGGTCACCGGCAACCCGATCCGCGCCTACATCCTCAGCGGGGACCGTGCCTCGGCCCTGCAGGAGTTCTCGCTGACCTCCGGTCAGCCGACCGTCTTCGTCTTCGGCGGCAGCCGCGGTGCCCACCGCATCAACGAGGCGGCGCTCGAGGCCATGCGGCGCCTCAAGGGCCGCGTCGGCGTGCAGTTCATCCTGCAGACCGGCCGCGAGGACTTCGCGTGGGCCAGGGACGTGGTCGAGCGGGAAGGCCTGCCGGCGCGGGTGCTGCCCTACCTGCGGCGCATCCACCAGGCCTACGCCGCCGCCGACCTGGTGGTCTGCCGCTCCGGCGCCATGACCCTGGCGGAGATCGCCGCCTGCGGCACGCCCTCGATCCTGGTGCCCTACCCGCACGCCGCCCACGACCACCAGGTGGTGAACGCCGCGAACCTGGTGGATCGCGGCGCCGCGGCGATGATCCTCGACCGCGACCTGACCGGCGAGCGGCTGGCGAAGGAGATCGCCCACTGGCTGTCCGACCGCCAGGAGCTGTCGCGCATGTCGGCGAACGCGCGGACCTTCGCGCGGCCCGACGCGGCCAGGCGCATCGTGCGCAGCCTGGAGCACTGGTCGCACGGGCGTGCCGCCGGGCGCGGGGCCGCGGGCGGCGAGGCGGAGGACTGATGTACGGTCGCACGCGGCGCATCCACTTCGTGGGCATCGGGGGGGTCGGGATGTCCGGCATCGCCGAGGTGCTGCTCGATCTCGGCTACCAGGTCTCCGG
>CAYNPF010000134.1:0-6380 GCA_964398895.1 uncultured bacterium | reverse complement strand
CATCCGCCGCGTCAGGGCCTCACAGCACCTCGACCGGATCCACGTCGGCCATCACCGTGACGCCCTTGAGCCGCGACGCCTCGGCCTGCTCCAGCGCCCGCCGGGCGACGGCGCGCAGCCGCGCCCCGTCGCGCGCCTTGAGCAGCAGGTGCCAGCGGTGCCGGCCGCGCAGCCGCGCCAGGGCCTGCGGCGCCGGGCCCAGCACCTCGACGCCCTCGGCCTCCGCCGGCGACTCGATCGCCTCGCGCACCGCGGTCGCCATCGCCTCGACCTCGGTCTCGTCCGCGCCCGAGAAGAGCACGGTCGCCAGCCGGGTGAACGGCGGATAGCCGGCCTCGCGGCGCTGCTGCAGCTCGTGATCGAGGAAGAGCTGCTCGTCGTTCAGGGCCGCCGCCGCCACCGCCGGGTGCCCGGGGGTGCAGGTCTGCACGAAGACCTCCCCGGGAACGCGGCCGCGGCCGGCCCGCCCCGCCACCTGCACCAGGAGCTGGAAGGTCCGCTCCGCGGCGCGGAAGTCCGGCAGGTGCAACGCCACGTCGGCATCGAGCACGCCGACCAGGGTGACGCGGGGGAAGTCGAGCCCCTTGGCGATCATCTGCGTGCCCAGCAGCACGTCGGCCTCGCCGCGCGCGAAGGCCCCCAGCACCGCCGGCGTGGTGCCGTGCCCGCGCGCCACGTCGGTGTCGAGCCGCAGCAGCCGCGCTTCGGGGAACGCCGCGGCGATCTCGCGCTCCGCACGCTGCGTGCCGGCCCCGCCGAAGCGCAGCATGGCGGCCTGGCACGCGGGACAGCGCATCGAGGCCGGCTGCGCGTGGCCGCAGTAGTGGCAGCGCCACCGGTCGGGCGCCAGGTGCAGGGTGAGCGAGATGTCGCAGTTGGGGCACTGCGGGATGAAGCCGCAGGCGCGGCACTGGGTGTAGTGCGAGTGCCCGCGGCGGTTCAGGAACAGCACGGCCTGCTCGCGCCGCTCGAGCCGCTCGAGCAACGCCTGGCGCAGGGGCCGCGACAGCAGCGCGTCGCCGGCCGCTTCGCCCCGCAGGTCCACCACCCGCACCGTCGGCAGGGGGCGCGCGTCCACGCGCGCGGGCAGCCGCAGCAGCCGGTACTTCCCGCGCGCGGCGTTGGCCAGCGACTCCAGGCTGGGCGTGGCCGAGCCCAGCACCACCGGGATGCCCAGGAGCTGGGCGCGGCGCACCGCCACGTCGCGGCCGTGGTAGCGCAGCATCTCGCTCTGCTTGTAGGCGGGCTCGTGCTCCTCGTCCACCACGATGAGCTTCAGGTTCGGCAGCGGCGCGAACACCGCCGAGCGCGCGCCCACCACCACGTCGAGCGCGCCGCGGCGGGCCAGCTCCCAGTTGCGCCGCCGCTCCCCCACCGTGAGGTAGGAGTGCAGCACGCCGACCCGCCCCGAGAAGCGCCGCCGGAAGGCCGCCACCACCTGCGAGCCCAGCGCCACCTCGGGCACCAGCACCAGCGCCTGCCCGCCCGCCTCGCGCGCGGCGTGGGCGGCGCGCAGGTAGACCTCGGTCTTGCCGCTCGCCGTCACGCCGTGCAGCAGCAGCGGCGCGAAGCCGCCGTGGGCCACCGCCTCGTTCACCGCCCGCACCGCCCCGGCCTGCCCGCCGGTGAGCCGCACGCGCTCGGGCAGCGGCAGCGTCATCACCGGCTCCTCGGCGGCGCCGCGACGCGCGCGGCTGCGGGCGAAGCCCTCCAGCCCGCCGGGCAGCGCAGCGGCCAGCACCTCGCCGGGCGGCGCGAGGTAGTACTCGGCGATCCAGGCGGCCAGTTCGAGCAGGTGGGCGGAGAGCGGCGGAACCGGCAGCACGGCGGCGACCGTGCTCACGCGCACGAGCTCGCAGGTGGCGGACAGACGCACCACGAAGCCGCGGCGGGCATGGCCGCGGAAGGGCACGGTCACCTGCGCGCCGGGCACGACGCGCTCGAGCAGGTCGTCGGGAACGCGGTAGGCGAAGAGCTGCCGCAGCGGGAGCGGCAGCGCGACGTGGGCGAAGGGCATGGAGACGGTGTCCGGCGGTCGGGGCACGATCACCCGGATGGTGGACTCACGAGCCGCGTGGGTCCGGGTCGGGATCGAACTGCCCCCGGAGGATGCGGCCGGGCACCCGGGTCGCGCAAGGCGGGAGGAAAGGGGAATCGGCGGCCGGCGGCGACGCGCCGGGCACGGGACAGCCGCACGGGGTCCGCACGGGCAGCGCGGGTCCGTCGCCGGGCGCGGGCCGCCCGCGCGTGCACGACCCGACCCCGGTCACGAAGCGAGGCTTCGGACCGGGATCAGGCCTGCATGCGGTGCGGGCTGGCCTGGCCGAGCAGCGCGTTGATGCGCTCGACCAGCTTGCGCGGGCTGAACGGCTTGGTGATGTAGTCGTCGGCTCCGACCTCGAAGCCGATCTTCTGATCCACGTTGCGGCCCTTCGCCGACAGCAGGATCACCGGGATGTCCTTCGTCCCCGGCTCGGCCTTGAGCATCTTGCAGGTCTCGTAGCCGTCGAGCTTCGGCATCATGATGTCGAGCACGATGAGATCGGGATGCTCGGCCCGCGCCTTCTCCAGCGCCTGCTCGCCGTCGAGCGCGGTCAGCACCTCGTAGCCTTCCATGCCCAGACTGAAGTCCAGGATGTGCACGATGTAGATCTCGTCGTCCACGACCAGGATCTTCCCCTTCGCCATGACGATCACCTCCTTGCGATGGCGTTCGCGTCGTCGGATTCGGGCTGCCGCTCCGCCGCGGCCTGCGGCCGCGCGGCGTCCAGCACGCGTTCGAACACCTCGACCACGCGTGGATCGAACTGCTCTCCCGCCCGGCGGCGCAGCTCGCTGCGAGCCTCGCCCTCCGGACGGGCCGGACGGTGGGACCGGCCCACCGTCATGCTCTCCCAGGCATCCACCACGGCCAGGATCCGCGCCCCGACCGGGATCTCATCCCCGCGCAGTCCGCGCGGGTAGCCGGTGCCGTCCCAGCGCTCGTGGTGCGACAGCACCACCTCGCGCACGGCATCCAGGCCCTGCAGCGGCCGCAGCAGATCGGCCCCCAGCTCGACGTGGTGCTCCATCAGCTCGCGCTCGTCGGCCGAGAACGGCGTCGCGCTCTCGCGCAGGCCGCCGGGCAGGCGCATCATGCCGAGGTCGTGCACGCCCGCGGCGAAGGCCACGGTGGCGACGGCGCCCTCGGGCAGCCCCAGCTCGTGGGCCAGCGCCCGGGCCAGCCGAACGCGACCCGGCGCCTCGTAGCGACGGCGCTCGAAGTGCAGCAGCATGCGGCGGAACGCGTGGGTCGCGGCCTGCGGGAGCGCGGCGTCGCCGTCGCGGCGCAGCGCGGCCCAGTTGATCCCCACGCGGTCGGCCAGCTCGACCAGCACGCGGCCGTCGCGCGGGCTGAACGGCGCGCCCGAGACCGGGTCGGTCACGTTGAGCACGCCGAGCAGCGTCGCGCCGTCGAGCAGCGGCACCGAGAGGAAGGTGCGCGTGCGGTAGTGCTTGCGCCCCGAGGCGGTGACCTCGCCGGCCCGACCGGCGTCGGCGACGCAGACCGGACGCCGGTTCTCGGCCACCCAGCCGACCACGCCGCTGCCGACCGGGACGCGCACCGCGCGCATCGTCGCGTCGTCAATGCCGATCGCCCCGCGCATGACCAGCGCCCCGTCCGGTCCGGGGACCAGCAGGGAGACCACGCGCGCGTCCATGACCTCGGCCACCATCTCGATCGCCAGCCTCAACAGGTCCGCGGACGTCTTCGACGCCGCGGCGTCCGACAACGCCACCCGCGGCCCGCCCCGCCGTGGCAGCACCACGGTGAAGCTCGAGCCGCGACCGGGAGCACTCTCGGCGGTGATGTGCCCCCCGTGCCATTCGACGATGGACTTGCAGATCGCCAGTCCCAGGCCGGTGCCGCCGAAGCGGCGGGTCAGGGACGAGTCCACCTGGTAGAACCGCTCGAACACGCGCTCGAGCGCCGCCTCGGGGATCCCGATGCCGGTGTCCTCCACCCGCAGCGCAATCTCCTCCGGCGTTCCCGACAGGAACACGGTCACGTTCCCTCCCGGCGGAGTGAACTTGACCGCGTTGCTCCCCAGGTGCAGCACCAGTTGCTGCATCTGGTCCGGATCCGCCTCCAGACGGGTATCGGCGCAATCGCACACGAGCTTGAGGCCCACCTGACCGGCCTCGGCCACCGGCCCGAGCAGGTGGACGACGTCCTGGACGACGTCCTCCAGGTCGGTCGGGCAGCGCTCCAGCCGGGCCTCGGCCGAGTCCAGCCGGTTGAGGTCGAGCAGGGACTCCACCAGCCGGGTCAACCGCTGGGTCTCCTCGTTCATGATGCCGAGGAAGTTCCGCAACCGGTCGGCGGGGATCTCCTCCACCGGGGTCGAGAGCAGGGTGTCGAGGAAGGCCCGGATCGCCGTGATCGGGGTGCGCAGTTCGTGCGAGATGGCCGAGAGGAAGTTGCCCTTGATCGAGTAGAGCTCGCGCACGCGCTCGCTCGATTCCTGCAGCGCGCACGTCTGCCGGTCCCGCTCGCGGTGCAACCGGGCGTTCTCCAGGGCCACGACCACGTGGTTGCCCAGCAGCTCGAGCAGCTCGGTGGTCTCGGTCGAGGGCACCAGCCGGTCCTCGGGGTCCTCCACCGAGAGACAGCCGACCAGTTGACCGGCGCGGCTGTGCAGCGGGACGACCAGCACGTCGCCGGCGTGCCACTCCCACTCCTCGCGCGTCCCCGGATCGGGCAGGTAGGCGGCCGGGATGCGGCCCGCAAACTCGTGCCGGTGGCTGAAGAAGTACGAACGGCCGATGCGGCACTCGTCCCGCAGCCACGAATCGAACTCGCCCGCGGTGACCTCGCCGGCCGCCAGCGCCGCCCGGCCCTCGTCGGAGATGCCCGCGAAACCGCAGGCCCGCAGCCGGTCGGAGCCCGGTTCGCGCAGGCGCACCAGCACGACGTGGAAGCCGAGGCTCTGGCTCACCATCCCGGCGGCCTGCGCCGGCAGCGCGTCCTCGTCGAGCCCGGAGTTGATGCGGGCCACGTCGTCGAGGATGCGGTGCAGACGCTCGGAGCGCTGGCGATTCTCCTCCACCTGGGTGAAGTAGAGCCGGCTCAGACGCTGGCGCGTGGCCGACAGCTCCTCGACCTCGCGGCGCAGCGACTCCATCTCGGCGTTCGCGGCCGGGGTTGCGGCCGGAGTCGGCGCGGGTGTCGTCGGCGTCGCCGGTGCCGCCCCGCCCGTGACCGCCGCCTTCTTGAGCTTCTGCAGCTCGCGACGCGCGCGATCCAGCTCCGAGCGGAGGTGGATCTCCGTCTGCGACGGACCCTGGTTGGTGGCGGACTTGCCCATGCTCGCTCCTAGGCCGCGTGCCGCTCGGCGTCGGGAACCACGTCGCCGCTGCGGCGGCGCTCGCCCACCAGCACGCTGCCCGGCATGCCCTTGCCGTGGGCCTTGATCTCCTGGGCGATGTCGGCAAGCTGGGCGAGGTGCGTGACCTGGGCGTGGTCGGTCCTGACCAGCGCGATCGTCAGGCTCATGAGCGGGAAGCGCTCGACGTCGTGGCGCCGGCCCATGACCTCGACGTAGCCGCGCTCGCGATCCTCGGGGTCGTACAGCCCCGGCACCGCGGCGTTGAAGGCCTCGATGATCTCCTGCCCCACCGCCTCGGCGTGCTCGGCGGTGGTGAGCAGCACGAAGTCGTCGCCACCGATGTGCCCGACGAAGTTGCCCTCGCCGTGGTGGCTGGCAGCCTCGACCAGGATGCGCGAGAGGGCCTGGATGGCCTGGTCGCCGCGGGCGTAGCCGTAGTGGTCGTTGTAGGCCTTGAAGAAGTCAATGTCCACCTGGAGCAACGCGAAGGGCGCGCCCGAGGCGAGCCGCCGGGTCGTCTCCTCGTTGATCGAGAGGTTGCCGGGCAGGCCGGTGAGCGGGTTGGCCTCGCGCTGCTGGCGGCTCCACTGGAGCTGGTTGTTGACCCGCAGCAGCAGCTCGTCCCGCTCGAAGGGCTTGACGATGTAGTCGTTGGCGCCCTCGCGGAACCCGGACATCGTGTCCTCGCGGGTGTTCTTGGCGGTGAGCATGATGACCGGAATCGAGCGCGTCGAGTACGAGGCCCGCAGGCGCCGCAGCGTCTCGTAGCCGTCCATCCGGGGCATCATCACGTCGAGCAGCACCACGTCGGGGTGGAGGCGCTCGGCCTGTTCGAGGGCCTCGACGCCATCGCACGCCTCCTCCACCTCGAAGCCGTTGAGCTCGAGCTGCATGCGCAGGAGTTCGCGGATGTGCGGTTCGTCTTCGACGATGAGGATCCGGGACATGGTCAACTCTGCTGCTCCCACCGAGGGTCGTCGGGGTCGGGTGTGGCCACCGTCGTTGCGTATC
>CAYNPF010000133.1:0-6383 GCA_964398895.1 uncultured bacterium | reverse complement strand
GGCGGGCTGGGAGGAGACGCTGGCCTGGGCGCTGTGGCTGGAGCCGGAGCACCTGTCGGCCTACGCCTTCATCGCCGAGCGCGGCACGCCGCTGGGCGACGCGGTGCTCGAGGGGCGCGTGGGCCTGCCGGCGGACGAGGAGCAGGCCGAGGCCTACGAGCGATTCCTCGCGCGGGCCGCCGCCGCCGGGCTCGGCGGCTACGAGACGTCGAACGTCTGCCGGCCCGACGCCGAGGCGCGGCACAACCTGGTCTACTGGCTGCGCCGGCCCTACGTGGGACTGGGGCCGTCGGCCCACGGGCTGCTCGGTGGCGAGCGCTACGGCAACCGGCGCGAGGCGGCGGACTGGACGGCGGCGCTGGCCGGGGGGCGGCTGCCGGAGGCGGAGCGGGAGATGGAGAGCGCGACGTCCGTGGCCCGCGAGATCGTGATGCTGGGCCTGCGACTGACGACGGGACTGCGCGTGGCGGACTACCCGGTGACGCAGTGGCGCGAGGTGGAGCGGCGCTACGGGCCGACGCTGCGGGAGGCGGTGGCGGGTGGACGGCTCGTGGCGCGAGACGGCGGCTGGGCGCTGCCGCCGGCGCTGCGCTTCGTGGCGGACGAGGTGCTGGCCTGGATCGAGGCCCGCGCGGGGCGCGCGGATTTGACAGGCCCTCCGCGCACTCCGTAACTTCGCCGGCATGTCCCAGCCCGCCTGCATCGGCAACCGGAGCGGATCCGATCCCGACCTGAACCCGCGCCTGCGCGAGGTGTTCTCGGCCCTGGTCGAGGCCCATCGCGAGACGGCACACCCCATCGGCGCCGAGATCCTGGCCCGCCGCGCCCGGATCGGCCTGTCGGCGGCCAGCGTGCGCAACGCGCTCGCCGAGCTCGAAGCCCTGGGCCTGCTGGAGCAGCGGCACACCTCGGCCGGGCGGGTGCCCACCTCGCGGGGCATCGAGTTCTACGTGCGCACCCTGCTGGCGCCGGCGGTGCTGCCGCCGGGCGTGGTCGCCGAGGTGGACGCGATCCTGAGCCGCTCGACCCGGGACATCCAGGAGCTGCTGAACGAGGCCTCGCGGCTGCTGTCGTCGCTGACCCGGCAGCTCGGGCTGGCCGTGGCGGCGTCGCTCGACGACGAGCCGGTGCGCCACCTCGAACTGGCGCCGCTCGAGCCACGGCGCAGCCTGATGATCCTGGGCCTCGGCGGCGGCGGCGTGCGCACGCTGGTGCTGGAGCTGGAGGGACCGCTGGAGCGCGCCGAGCTGGAGGAGGTGGCCGCGGTGCTGCGGGAGCGCCTGAGCGGGCTGCCGCTGGCCGAGGTGCGGCGCCGTCTGGCCTCGGACGCGGACCTGGCGCGGCGCTCCGCGGTGCGCAGCGTGGCGCGGGCGGCCATGGCCGGCTGGAGCCGGCCGGTGACCACGCCGCTGTTCACCTCGGGGGCGGTGCACATCGCCGAGTCGCCGGAGTTCGCCGACGCCACGAGACTGGGGCCGGTGCTGCGGGCGGTCGAGGCCGGCACGCCGCTGGATCGGCTGATGGTGACGAGCGTCGAGGGGCACGTGGTGGTGCGCATCGGCGTGGACGAGGATCGCGCGCTGGCGGGCTGCAGCCTGGTGAGCTACGCGCTGCCCGGCACGGTGCGCGGCGCAGTGGGCGTGCTGGGCCCGATGCGCATGGACTACGCCCGCTCGCTCGCCGTGGTGGACATGGTGGGCAGCCGGCTGGCGGAGCTGCTGTGACGCGGCGACCGCGCGGCGACGACGACGTGCGCGACGAGGGCGCGGGCGTGCCGCAGGCGGAGGCCGGGGCGGCCGCGCCCGAGCCGGCGGCCGCGCCGACGCCGGCGAGTCCGGCGGAGCCGGCCCCGGAGGACGCCGCCACGCTGCGGGACCGCTGGCTGCGGGCCGAGGCCGAGCTGCAGAACTACCGCCGCCGCGCGGCGCGCGAGCGCGAGGAGGCGCGTCGCTCTGCGGAGGAGGCGGTGATGCTGGAGATCATCGCGGCGCTCGACGATCTCGACCGCGCGCTGGCCACGGCTGGGGAGGGCGACGCCGCCGGGTCGTGGTTGCAGGGCGTGCGGCTCGTGGCCGCGCGTCTGGTGGATGCGCTGGCGCGGCAGGGCGTGGTGCCCGAGGATCCGGCGGGGCTGCCGTTCGATCCGCGTTTCCAGGAGGCCGTGCTCGAGATGGAGTCGGCCGAGGTGCCGGCCGGTCACGTCGCGCAGGTCGTCCTGCGCGGCTGGCGGCGCGGCGAGCGGGCGTTGCGGGCGGCACGCGTGGTGGTGGCGCGGGGGCCGGCCGGGGCCGCCTGATGGCGAAACGCGACTACTACGAGGTCCTCGGCGTGCCGCGCGGCGCGGGCGAGGACGAACTGAAGAAGGCCTACCGCCGGATCGCCTTCGAGAGCCATCCCGACCGCAACCCCGGCGATCGCGGGGCGGAGCAGCGCTTCAAGGAGGCCAGCGAGGCCTACGAGGTGTTGCGCGATCCGCAGAAGCGCGCCCGCTACGACCAGTTCGGCCACGCGGGCGCCGCGGGGGCGGGCCCGCAGGGCTTCGACTTCAGCGGCTTCGACCTCGCCGACGCGCTGCGCGCCTTCATGCGCGACTTCGGCGGTGATCTCGGCGGCTTCGAGGAGCTCTTCGGCGGTGGGCGGGGCCGGGGCGGCGCGCGGGTGCAGAGCGGCGACGACCTGCAGGTGCGGGTGAGGCTGGGGCTGGAGGAGGTCGCGACCGGGGTCGAGAAGAAGATCCGGGTGAAGCACCTGCGGCCGTGCGAGACCTGCCGGGGACGTGGCGGCACGGGCGAGTCCACCTGTCCGCAGTGCAACGGGCACGGTCAGGTGCGGCGCGTGCAGCAGTCCATCTTCGGGCAGTTCGTGAACGTCTCCACCTGCCCGCAGTGCGGCGGCGAGGGGCGCACGGTGCGGGAGCGCTGCCGCGAGTGCGGCGGCGAGGGTCGCCTCTCGGTCACCGAGACCATCGCCGTGCAGGTGCCGGCGGGGGTGGCCAGCGGGAACTTCATCCCGCTGCGGGGCATGGGCGACGTGGGACCGCGCGGAGGCCCGGCGGGCGACCTGGTCGTGCTGATCGAGGAGAAGCCGCATGCGATCTTCGATCGCGAGGGCGACGACCTGCACGTGGACATGCCGGTGAGCTTCCCGGTGGCCGCGCTGGGCGGGAAGGTCGAGGTGCCGCTGGTGGACGGCGGCCGCGCCACCGTGAACGTCCCCGCTGGCACGCCGTCGGGGCACGTCACGCGGCTGCGCGGCAAGGGCCTGCCCTCGCTGCGCGGCGGCACCGGCGACCTGCTGGTGCGCCTGGTGGTGTGGGTGCCGACGCGGCTGAGCAGCGAGGAACGCCGGCTCCTGGAGCAGCTCGGTCGCACCGAGGGCGCGAAGCCGCCGGGGCCGTCGAAGAGCCTCTTCGAGCGGGTGAAGGACGCGCTGGGTGGCTGACGCCGCGCCGGCCCTGCTCTACCTGCCCGAGTTGCCGGCGGTGGGAGCGTGCGTGGCGCTGGAGAGCGCCGAGTCGCACTACGTGGCGCGGGTGTGCCGGGCGCGCGCTGGCGAGCGCCTGGAGGCCACCGACGGCCGTGGAGGACGGGCGACGCTGCGGGTCGTGGATCCGCGCGGCGAGGTGCGCGTCGAGGTCGAGCGGATCGAGCACGAGCCGCCGGGCCGGCCGGCGTGGATGCTCTGCGGGGCGCCGGAGGGCGAGCGGGGCGACTGGCTGATCGAGAAACTCGCCGAACTGGGGATCTCGCGCTTCGTGCCGGTGGAGACGGCGCGCGGTGCGTGGCGGCGGGCGGCGGGGCGCCGCGAGCGCTGGGAGCGCCTGGCGGTGGCGGCGCTGCGCCAATCGCGGCGGCTGCACCGGATGGAGATCGTCGAGCCCCTGCCCCTGGAGCAGGCGCTCGGCGAGCTTCCCGCGGGGGGCGAGCGCTGGCTGGCCGAGGCAGCGGGGGAGTGGACGGCGCCTCCCGGCCGGGCGGCGGATCGCGCCGGCATTGGACTGGTCGGGCCCTCGGGCGGGCTGGACGACGAGGAGCGCGGTCGGGCGATCGAGGCCGGCTTCGTTCCCCTGCGGCTCTCCGAGGCCCGATTGAGGACCGAGACGGCGGCGCTGGCCTGGGCCGCCTGGTGGGCATCCGGCGCGCCTCGCTGAGAGGCCGAGTCTTGCAAGATCCTGTCACGTAATGCACTGCGGCCGCCAGGGGTGGTGGCCGGCGATCCCATACCGGGTGGCGGCCGATCCGGGAGCGCTCGAGCCCGCCCGCCCGGGGTGGGTGCGGGAAGAGGATCGGCGGCGGGCCAGCCTTGACGCTCGGGGGAGGCGGCCATAGACTCAGTTTGCCTGTTCGCGCCCAAGTGGTTCCCCTGTGGGCGTCTGCAAGGCTGCACGACATCAATATCCAAATCAACTGGGCGAGAGGGGGGGATGGATTGCCCGGAATCAGGGTGAAGGACGGAGAGTCCTTCGAGAGTGCCCTGCGTCGTTTCAAGAAGAAGTGTGAGAAGGCTGGGATCATGGCTGACCTGCGCCGTCATCAGCACTTCGAGAAGCCGAGCGAGCGGCGCAAGCGCAAGCTGAACGCGGCCAGGCGCAAGAACCTGGCGCGCCGCCAGCAGGAGATCTGAAGAGTCTGAACCTTTGGCACAGTCTCACCGCACTGGACTGGGTGCTCCTCGGTCTGGTCGTGGTGTTTGCCGTTCGTGGTCTGCTGCGAGGCTCGATCCGACAGGTGTTCGGAGTCCTGGGCTTCGTCGTGGGCCTGTGGGCGGCACTGACGGTTTCGAAGTGGGTCGGTGCGCAGTGGTTGGGCGCCCGGCCCGCTGTGGTCTTTTGGCTCGCGCGACTCGTCGTGGCCGGCATCGTCGGCATCGTCGTGGCGGGCTTGTTCCACTGGTGCGGGAGCCTGCTGGGTGCGGCCGTTCGGTCCGGCCCGGCGGGTTGGCTGGACCGCGTCCTCGGCATCGTGCTGGGGGTGTTGGTCGGCACGGCATGGTCCCTCGCGCTGGTGTTGCTGCTGGTCTCCCTGCCCGCGCGGGCGGGGACGAGGCGGCTGGTCGTGGAGGCGCGTACGGCTCGCGCGCTGATCGGCATGGGCACGCATGCCTGCGATTCGTTGGATTCGCGGGTGCCGATGCTGCATGGACTGGGACGCACGCTGCACCATGCGGAGCGGTGCGTGCGGTCGCCATCCGGGACCCCGGCAGGGGCGGATTCCCGTAGTTCGTGACATCACAGGTGCGAGCGCGGGAAGCACCCCGCGTCGGCGGGAGCGGTGTGGACGAGCACTCCCTTCGTCTTCTGGAATTCGAGCGGGTGACCGCCACGGTCGCCGCGCGGGCCACGGGTGATGGCGCGCGCGCGCGCCTCGCGGCGTGGTTGCCGCTGCCCGACGCGGCGGCGCGCGAGCGGGAGATCCGCCTGCTCGACGAGGCCATCCGGCGGCAGCGCGAGCCGGGGCCGTGGAGCCGCGTGGGCGTCGGCGAACTCGCCCCGCGCCTCGATCCCCAGGCGCGCGAGGCGCTCGACGGCCCCGGGCTGGTCGAGGTGCTGGGCTGGCTCGAGGCCGCCCGCGACACGCGCGGCTGCTGGGCCGACGAGACGCTGCGCGCTCGCTTCCCGGGGCTGGCCGCGCGGGTGGCCGACCTGCCCGACACCGAGGCGTTGCGGGCGCGGCTGGCCGGAGCGCTGGAGCCCGACGGACGGCTGAGCGATTCCGCGTCGCCCGAGTTGGGGCGGATGCGGCGCGGTCTCGAGCAGGGCGAGCGCTCGCTGGAGCAGCGGCTCGAGCGCTGGGCCCGCGGCTTCGGCGAGTCGTCCTACGTCACCCGGCACGGGGAGCGCTTCGTGGCGCTGGTCCCGGCCGCCGGCTTCCCGCGCCGGCGCGGCATCGTGCACGACGTCTCCGGCAGCGGGCATTCGCTGTTCGTCGAGCCGCTGGAGTTGTGCGACGCGAACAACGACGTGATCGAGCTGCGCTCCGGCGTGGCGGCCGAGGAGCGCCGCCTGCTGCTCGAGCTGGCGGCGGCGGTGCGGCGGGCGGCGCCTGGACTGACCTCGCTGGAGGACGCGCTCGTCCACCTCGACACCCTGGCGGCGCGGGCGCGATGGGCGGTGGATTTCGGCGCCGTGGCGCTGGCGCCGGGCGGCGAGCGGTTGCGCCTGCGTTCCGCGCGGCACCCCCTGCTGGCCATGGGCGCGGCGCGGGAGGCGGTGATCCCCCTCGATCTCGAGCTGGCGGCGCCGGAGCGCTTGCTGCTGGTGAGCGGGCCCAACATGGGCGGCAAGACCGTCCTGCTCAAGACCGTTGGCCTGGCGGTGGCGATGGCGCACGCGGCGTTGCCGGTGTGCGCCGCCGAGGGCAGCGCACTGCCCGAGCTGGACCGCG
>CAYNPF010000132.1:0-6400 GCA_964398895.1 uncultured bacterium | reverse complement strand
TCCATAGGGTCTGAACGCTTCCGATGCGACGGAGGCCACCCCGTTCGGGGTGGCCTCCGTCGTTCGGAGCGGGCCGTCAGCGGATCACGGCCAGGCGCGTGACCAGGCTGCGGCCCTCGACCTCGAGCCTCACGAAGTAGAGACCGGCGGACACCTTCCGCCCGCTCCCGTCGCCGACGTCCCAGGCGAGCGAGTGCTCGCCGGCGGCGCACTCGCCGTCGAACAGCGTGCGCACGCGGCGCCCCTGCTGGTCGTGCAGGGCGAGCTCGATGCGGGCGGTCCGCGGCAGACCGAAGCGCAGCGTCACCGCGGCGGGCGCCGGGTTGGGAACGGGGGCGGCGAGGAAGATCGTGCGCGGCAGCGGGCCGTCGGGCACGTCGGCCGTGCCCTCGGGCAGCAGGGTGGCGAAGGGCCCGACGTTGCCGTGCGTGTCCACGACGCAGAGCTTGTAGAAGTAGGGCGCCCCCGGTTCGTCCACGTAGTCGGTGGCCGTCAGAGTGGCCACCAGGCAGGCCGGCTCCGGCACGAAGCCGGCGCTGTGCCCGCGGTAGAGGCGGAACTCGCGGAAGTCCGCCGCCGGGCTGCCCGCCCAGACCAGCGCGGAGCGCCCACCACCGTAGACGCCGGTGAACCCGGTCGGCGCGGCCGGCGGCAGGTTGTCCACCGAGTAGCCCGAATCCGGCGCCGAGTTCCACCAGCGCGCGCCGTCCACGCCCCGCGCCTGGACGAGGAAGGCGGTGAGCGGATTCGATCCCGCCAGCGAGTCCCCGGTGGTGGGGGCGACGTAGCTGTAGCCGCTCATGTGGTCCCCGGAGACGCTGCCCAGGTACTCCCAGTAGTGGGTCTGGGCCGCGTCCGTCGTCGTCAGCAGCAGGCGGCCCCCGACCAGCGGGACGTCGCCCTCGCTCTCGAGGACGGCCTCGCCTCCCTCCAGCGCGGTCACGGCCTCGGCCGCCGGCACCGAGCGGTAGACACGGTACGTGCCGATGCTCTCGAAGAGGACGTCGGTGTCGAGCGGGCTGGCGTCCCAGGAGAGCTTCACCCGGCCGCCCTCGTCGTTGGGGATGTCCCGCACGCTCGCGATCATTGGCTCGGCGCCGAGGCAGCCCCAGCGGTCCACGCGCTGCGCGTAGATGTCCCAGTCGCCCGCGCGCCGGTCCGCCCAGGCCGCGAAGCCACCGCCGAGGCCGTCGGCGAGCAACTGCAGGTCCGACTGGCCGCCGCTGGCGGTGCAGACGGGCACGCCATCGGCCGCCCACTGCGCCGCGCCGCTCGCGGAGAAGCGCTGCAGGTAGACGTTGGTCGGGCCGCCGCGGGAGTCGAGCCAGGCGACGAGTGCGCCCCCCGTGCCGTCGGGAACGGCCAGCACGTTGCTCTGCTCGCCGGACACCGTGCAGACGGGCACGCCGTTCGTGGTCCACAGCGCCACGCCGGCCGACGAGACACGCTGGCCGTAGACGTCTCCGAGGCCGTTGCGCTGGTCCAGCCAGAAGACGAAGGCGCCACCCAGGCCGTCGCTGGCCGTGGTGGAGAGCCACTGTCCCGCCGTGGCGATGCACAGGGGCACGCCGTCGGTGGTCCAGGCCGTGACCCCACCGCCGCTGATCCGCTGCGCATAGATGTTCCAGTCGCCGATGCGGTTGTCACTCCAGGAGACGATGGCCCCGCCCGTGCCGTCGGGCGCGAGGGAGGGGGCCGTTTGGTAGCCCGACGCCGTGCACAGGGGGTAGCCGTTGTCCCCCCACCAGGTGATGCCCGAGGGATGGATCCGCTGAGCGTAGACGTCCCCGTCGGAGCGGGTGTCGTACCAGACGGCCACGGCGCCGCCCTCGCCGTCGGGGATCATCCGTGTCCCACTCGGGCTCCCGCTCGAGAGGCAGATGGGCAGGCCGCTGACCGGCCACTGGAGGATCCCGTCCGGGGAGATCTCCTGCGCGTAGAGGTCCTCGTCCACGCCGGTGCGGTCCTCCTTCCACAGGAGGATGGCGCCGTTCGCGGCCCCCGCGTAGGCCGGGAGCGTCGGGACGATGGTGATCTCGGACTGGCCGTTCGCCGCGGCGCACAGTCGTACCCCGTCGGTGGTCCACAGGGGGGTGCCGTCGGCCGAGATGCGCTGGGCGTACGCGCCGCCGTCGTCGGGGCGCTGGTCCTCCCAGGCGACGATGGCTCCCCCGGCTCCGTCGCCGGCCAGGACCGGGTAGGTCTGCGAGCCGGTCGCGGTGCAGACCGGCACGCCGTCGGCGGTCCACAGGGGCGTGCCGTCGGCCGAGACCCGCTGGATGTAGATGTTCCAGTCGGCGCCGCGACCGTCCATCCAGGCGACGAGGATGCCGCCCGCGCCGTCCGCCGCCAGGGCCGCCCAGCGTTGCGTCGCGGTGGCGGTGCAGACGGGCAGGTTGGCGGTGGTCGGGTGGGGCCAGGCGCCGTGGGCGGGGGCGGGAACGGTGCAGAGGATCGCGACGAGGGTGAGGACGAGCGGGGCTACCCGGGTTCGGATCATGGCGCACCTTCCACTGGCACGCGCAGCGCCGCCGATCTCGCGATGCGACCGGCCTGAGTCTCAGGTCGGTCGGGCGGCGTCCTTGCGGCCCGGTCGCCGGGCAGTATCAATCGCCGCGTCGCGGCGATCAACCACGGAATTCGGCCGGGGCGCGGGGCCTCAGCCTCTCGGCTTACGGATGAGGCCGACGTTGCGGCGGCCGTTCATCTTCACCACCAGCGGTCGCTCGAAGGCGAGCAGGCGCACGTGGCCGTCCTCGGCCTCGGCCGGCTGGGCGGCCAGCCAGTCCCAGTCCACGAAGCCGTCGCCCACCTCGGGGTTGGCGGTGAAGTAGCCGACCTGGAACGAGGTGAGGTTCTGGAAGAAGTGGCTGCCCTGCGAGGGGCTGACGCGCAGATCGCGGAAGCCCGCCTCGACGATGACCCGCGCGCCCGAGATCTCGTCCCAGGTGACCGGGATGCCGAGCCAGGGATCGGTCGAGCCCCAGCGCCCCACGCCGATGAGCAGGTAGGGCAGGCCACGCGCCACCAGGTCGGCGTTGAAGCGCGCCACCGCCTGGGCCGCCTCGCGGCTCTGGGCGCGGTCGAAGCGGTGGAAGTCCACGACCACGGCGTGGCGCAGATCGTCGAGGCGCCCGTTGCCCAGCACCTTGTCGCTGCGGCAGACCAGCTCGGCGTCGCTCGCGTCCTCGAGGTCGAGGGCGGCGGTCTCGCGGGAGACGACCAGGGGGCGCAACTGCAGGAAGCCGAACTCCGGTGGCCCGTCGGCGGCGCGGTCCAGTCGCACCGCGAACTCGATCTCGACCGGCCGATTCAGGCCGCGCGCCGCCCGGGCGAGCAGGGCCTCGAGGATGCCGGCGAGCGGGAAGGCGCCGTGCTTGAGCACGGGGGCGAAGGAGACCAGCCGCACGCCGGGCCGCGACATGCCGTCGTAGACCGCGCCGTTCTCGTGCGAGTAGGTGGAGGCCACGGCCGCCAGCGTGCCGTCGGCCTCGGCGGCCTCGAGCTCGAAGCGGCACTCGCGCAGGCCGTGCTCGGGATCGTCGTCCGCCGCCGCCTCCAGCTCGAGTGCCCAGAACTGGCGCTGCGAGTTGCGGACGATGTCCTTCACCGTGGAGAACTGCAGCAGGTGCTGCGGGTAGCGCGGGCAGAACGACAGGCACTTCTCGCCCTCGACCACCGAGCGGCCGAGCCCCAGCGCCACCGCGGCCACGCCGTCCTCGGGACGCAGCGGGGCGGTGGGGTAGAAGTTCAGGGAGCGCGCCACCCCCGAGAAGTCGGGGTAGAAGCGCCCGCCGTGCGGGGCGCCCACCACCATCTGCAGGATGACGGCCATCTTCTCTTCCTCGAGCCGGTAGGGCGTGGCGCGCAGGTAGCCGCGGGCGTGCCGGCTGAAGGTCGAGGCGTAGACCAGGCGCACGGCGTCGAGCAGCCGCTCGAGCCGCCGGCCGGGGTCCGGGTCGTGGTTCGGCAGCATGAAGGTCTCGTAGACGCCGGTGAACGGCTGGTACTGCGAGTCCTCCAGCAGGCTCGAGGAGCGCACGGCCAGCGGGTGGTGCACCGCGGCGAGGAAGGCGGCGAGGTCGGCCAGCACGTCGCCGGGGAACGAGGCGGCGAGGAAGCGGCGCCGGATCTCGGTCTCGTCGCACGAGTGCAGGGCGAAGTCGAGCAGGTCGTTGTCGGCGAGGAAGCGGTCGAAGACGTCGGTGCCCAGCACGACCGCCGGGGGCACGCCGATGCGCACGTCGGGGAAGAGATCGCGTACGCGGCCCTGGCCGAGCAACTGGCGCACGAAGGCCAGCCCGCGCGCCTTGCCGCCGAGCGAGCCGCCGCCGATGCGCAGGAAGAAGGGGGCCGAGGGGTCGAAGGTGGCGCGGTCGAAGTCCCCGACCAGCACGTCGGCCTGGTCACGGCGGTAGCCGGCGATGGACTCGATCAGGTCGCGCCGCAGCTCCTCGAGGTCGGTGTACTCGGAGACCCGGCGCGGCCGCAGCCGGTGGGCGATGGCGAACTCGGTCCGGGCGGTGAGCCAGTTGGAGAAGTGGTTGCGCTCGGCGTGGTAGCCGATGCTCTCCGCCGGCACCGTGTGCAACTTCTCCTCGAGCGTCTTGAGGTCGCCGGCCCGGTCCACCTCGCTGCCGTCGGGCCGCCGGAAGACGAAGTCGCCGAAGGCGAACTGCTCGGCCAGCGCCTGCCGCAGGTCGTGCAGCATCGTGTCCGAGCCCTTGAGCAGGAACGGCGCACCCACCGCCGCGGCCCGGGTCGCGAACTCCGGCCGGCTCGACTGGAAGAGGATGGGCAGGTCGGGCACGGCGGCGCGGGCCATGCGGACCAGCTCGAAGCCGGCCTCGGGCGAGCGCCTGCCGCGCCGCGGGAACTCGATGTCGGTGATGATTCCGAGCAGGGTGTCGCGGTAGGCGAGGAAGCGCTCCCAGGCCTCCTCGTAGGTGGTGCACAGCAGGATCTTGGGCCGCGCGCGCAGGCGCACCAGCTTGTGGGTGAGGTTCACGCCCTCGCTGATCAACCGCTCGGACTGGCGGATCACCTCGGTGTAGATGGTCGGCAGGTAGGACGAGTAGAAACGGATGCTGTCCTCGACCAGCAGGATGACGCGCACGCCGGTGGTGGTGGTGTCGTGGGCGGCGTTGCGCTGGTCCTCGATCGCCTTGACGATGGCGATGAGGATGCGGGGGTTGCCCTGCCAGAGGAAGCAGCGCTCGATCCCCGGGGCCTCGCCGCCGGCGACGAAGTCGTTCAGCTCGCGCTCGTCGTAGGCCAGCACCACCACCGGCACGTCGAGGCCGGCGGCGCGCACCTCGCGCGCCAGCTCGGTCGCGTCCATGTCGCCGGTCTGGATGGCGGTGACGATGAGGTTGAAGCGCGGCTGCTGGCGCGCCAGCGCCAGCGCCTCGCGCCCGCTGGAGACGTGGGTGATGCCGGGGGTGTGGTGCAGGTGCAGGTCGAGGACGTCGCTGAGGATCAGCTCGTTGAGCTGGCCGTCCTCCTGCAGGATGAAGGCGTCGTAGAGGCTGGAGACCAGCAGGACGTCCTGCACGCGCCAGGGCATGAGGTCCTGGAATCCCTGCCAGGCACCGCCCGGCGCGTCCGCGGCCGGACGGGGCGCCGCTTCGTCCATGCATCACCTCGCGGGTCGGGAACGAGAGGCGCGGGGTGGAGGTTCCCACCCCGCGCCCGTACCGCGGTGAAGATACGACCTAGACCAGGCCCTGGTCCATCATCGCGTTGGCGACCTTGCGGAAGCCGGCGATGTTCGCGCCGTTGACCAGATTGCCGGGCGTGCCGAACTCGGCCGCCGTGTCGAAGCAGTTCTTGTGGATCGCGATCATGATCTTGTGCAGCCGGTCGTCCACTTCCTCGCGCGTCCACGCCAGCCGCATGCTGTTCTGCGACATCTCGAGGCCGGAGGTGGCCACGCCGCCGGCGTTCGCCGCCTTGGCCGGGCCGTAGAGGATCTTGTTGCTGATGAACACGTTCACGCCGTCCGGATCGGTCGGCATGTTGGCGCCTTCCGCCACCAGCTGACAGCCGTTCTTGACCAGTTCCTTGGCATCCTCGCCTGTGATCTCGTTCTGGGTCGCCGACGGGAAGGCGCACTGACACTTGATCCCCCACGGGCGTCTGCCCTCCAGGTAGCGCGCGCCCTTGAACCTGGCGGCATACTCGGCGATGCGGCCACGGCGCACGTTCTTCAGCTCCTGCACAAAGGCCAGCTTCTCGGCATCAATGCCGGCCGGATCGTGGATGGTGCCGTTGGAATCCGAGAGCGTCACCGCCTTGCCGCCCAGCTGGTTGATCTTCTCAACCGTGTACTGCGCCACGTTGCCTGACCCTGAGACGACGCAGACCAGCCCGTCAAAGCTCATCGCACGCGTGTTCAGCA
>CAYNPF010000131.1:0-6443 GCA_964398895.1 uncultured bacterium | reverse complement strand
CGGGCACACGGCCCATAAATACAGCCATCTCCCTCGCCCCGCCGCCCTCCAGCCACGCCGGGCGACCGGCCGCCGAGCGCAGGGCCCCGCACAGCAGGGCCGCGCCCACGGTGGCACCGGCCACGCGCGCGCTGGACGCCGACAGATCGGGCACGTCGCCGACGCGTCCGGTGACATAGCCGGCGAGCAGGGCCGGCCCCACCAGCCGCAGGTCGCCGAGGTGCCGCACCAGGCTCGCCAGCGCCCCGTCGTCTGTGTCGGAGGTGCGCCAGCCACGGCCACCCGTCAGCAGCGCGGCCCGGGCCCCGCCCGGCAACGGCTGCGCGGCGACGGCGTCGAGCGGGAGATCTTCGAGGGTGGCGATGGAGGCGGGCGCGGCGACGTCCTGGGAACGGGCGGTGGGAGCCGCCAGGACCACGCAGAACAGGACGACGATCAGGACGTGTGGACGAATCGAGGACAAGAATGACCCCTGTCGCGCTGCGCCCGGTCGTGACGCCTCGTAATGCGCCGTTCCCGTTATTCTACCCGGTCCCCGCGCCCACGGCACCAGGAAAACGCATGGGGCCCGGACAGCAGCCGCGCCCCGGAGGCTCCCCCGGCTCTAGCGCAGGATCTCGACGCTCCCCACCAGGTCGCCCTGCACGATGCGCCCGACCACGTCCTGGCCGCGCACCACCCGGGCGAAGATCGTGTAACGCCCGTCCAGGTGCGGCTGGGGGGAATGGGTGATGAACCACTGGCTGCCCCCGGTGTCCTTGCCGGACAGCGCCATGCCCACCGCACCCGTCCCGTAGTGGAGACGGTTGTACTCGCAGCGGATCGTATAGCCCGGACCGCCCGAGCCCGTCCCGGTGGGATCGCCGTCCTGCACGACGAAGTTGGGCACGACGCGGTGCACCCGCAGGCCGTTGAAGTAGCCGCGCTCGGCCAGCCGGAGGAAGTTCTTCACCGTCTGCGGGGCCGCCTCGTTCTCGAACGCCCACTCGATGTCGCCCCGCGAGGTGTGCAGCACGGCGCCGCGGGCGGTCGGGGCGGCGAAGAACGCCTCGTCGTAGACCGGGCGCACCGGCGGCGCCGGGTGGGCGCGGTCCAGGCTGTCGGCGCGGGCGCGCCCGGCCAGCGTCGCCACCACCTCGAGCAGCGCACCCCGGGCCTCCCCCGCCGCCTCGTCCGCGTGCGCGACGAAAGCCCGCGTCAGCGCGGGCAGCGCCGCCGAGTCGCCGCGCGCGGCCAGGGCCTCGGCCGCGCTGGCCACGACCAGGTCGGCGGAGTCGGCCAGGGCCGAGCGCAGCGGCGCCGTGCCCCCGACCGAGCGCAGGACGCCCAGCGCGCCGGCCGCCGTCGCGCGGTCGAAGGCCTGCGTGCCGCGCTCCAGCCGCGCCACCAGCAGCGGCTCGGCCGCCTCGGCCGGCAGCGCGCCCAGCGCGTCCAGCACCGCCACCCGCACGTAGGCCGAGCTGTCCATCAGCAGGGCTCGCACCTGCGGCAGGGCCGCGGCGCCGCGCTGCGCCAGCAGCGCTCGACCGCAGGCTCCGCGCGTGGCGGGGTCGGGGTCGCGCAGGCCGGCGAGCAGCGAGTCGAGCGCCGCCGCGCGGGCCGCCGAGTCGGCCGCCACCCAGGCGTAGCGTTCGGCCAGAGCCGTGGCGGCGGTCACGCGCCGGTACGGATCGGCGGCGGCCAGCGCCCCGGTGAGGGCGGGCAGGCAGCCGCCGCAGGTCGAGTCGGCGATCAGCGTCAGCGCCCGCATGGCGTTCACCGCCACGCCCACGTCCGGGTCGGCGAGCTTCTGCAGCACGTAGGCCGTGCCCTCGGAGGACTTCTGCCGCCCGAGCGTGCGCACCGCGTAGGCGCGCACCAGCGCGTCGGCGTCGTCCACGTGCATCGCCGCCAGCAGGACGATCCGCTCGGGGGCCACGATCCGCTCCAGCGCGTAGAGCGCGCGCCAGCGCACGGTCGCGTCCACGTCGTCGAGGCGTTCCAGCAGTGGATCGAGCGCGGTGGAATCGGACAGGCGCCACAGCGCCAGCGCCGCCGCGCCACGCAACGCCGGGTCGGCGTGCCCGAGGAAGCGGACCACGGACGGCGTCGCCGCCCGGTCGCCCAGCTTGCCCAGCGCCTCGAGCACCAGTTCTGCGCTCGCGACATCGGCCCCCGCCGCCATCGCCTCGAGGGGGGCGCGCGCCGCCGCCGAACTCCCCGCCGCGACGGGGTGCGCCAGACCGATCTGCCCCAGGGCGAACACGGCCTCGCGCCGCACATCGGGATCCGCGTCGTGCAGCAGCGGCAGGAGCAGCGGGGTGCCGAGGGTGTCCTGCAGCCGCCCCACCGCCAGCGCCGCCCGTCGCCGCAGGGCGGCGTCAGCGTCGGCCAGCGCGCGCGCCAGCACGCCGTCGCCGAGTGCGCGGGAGTCCTCGGCCCGCTCGATCCGCTGCCGGGGCGTGAGTCGCGCCTCGGGAATCGTGTCGGCCGCGGCGACCCGCGCCGCGGACGGCGCGAGGAGCACCAGCGCGAGGACGACGAGCCCGGTGAGCGATCGCTCAGGGCGTCGCGGTCGTCTCCACCCGTCGCGGCTTGCGCAGGCGCACCAGCCGCCCGTCGCAGGCCGAGGTGCCCGCGGAACCGTGGGCCACCAGCTTGTAGAAGTAGACGCCGTTCGCAAGCTTCTGTCCCTCCCCGTCCCTGCCGTCCCAGGGGATCTCGTGATGGCCCGGCGACAGACCGTCGAGCCGGCGCTCGTAGATGCGACGCCCGCTGACGCTGAACACCCGCACCAGCACGTCGGCGGAACCGTCCCCGGCCAGCGTGAAGACGAAGCTGGTGCCCGAATCGTCGAAGGGGTTGGGGAAGGCGAAGGCATCGGTGATCCCGAAGCGGTTCTCCACGCGGAAGGGGCTCTCCAGCACCACGGCGCCCGGGGCGCTCAACCGCACGAGGTGCGAGCCGCCGGCGTAGGGCGCGTGCTCCCAGGCCAGCAGGTACTGCCGGCCGGTGGTGTCGCCGCGGGCCAGGGTCGAGGTGAAGGGTTGCGTCGCGCCGTCCACCTCCAGCCCCAGGCTGTCGGGCGGCACCGTGCCCGGCGAGAGGACGAGCAGGGTGAGCGCCGCGTCGGATGCCACCAGGTCGTTCGCCTGCACCGGCACGCCGCCGGCGTAGAGCTGGGCCTGGAACGCGAAGACGATGTCGAAGTGGGACCGGATGCCGTAGCGGTCCACCAGCTCGATCCGGTAGGTGGCCGCCAGGGTGGAGAGTTGCGTCGCGTAGCTCAGGTGGTAGCGCCGCCCGCCCCGCCCGCCGCCAGAGGTGTCCGGGAAGGCCGGCGTGAGGGTGTAGAGATCGGGCGACAGCACCGTGGTCCCGTTGGCGTCGGTGCGCAGCACGTGGATCGCGTCCATGGCGACGTTGGAGACCAGCTCGGCCTCGATCTGCAGGAGGTCGCCCGTGCTCGCCAACCGCACCGGCTCGCCGCTGGTGGCCGCCCGGCCGTTCACCGTCACCGCGATCTGCGGCGGTCCCACCCACAGCCGCGTCGCCGGATCGCCCAGCAGATTGTAGGTCAGGCTCACACCCCGCTCGGGGGCGGACAGGCGCACGGTCGGCAGGTAGTTCAACAGGGTGAGGGCGATCGCCTCGCCCAGCACCACCCGCGCGCCGCGGTCGCTCGTGCCGTGGTCGAGCTCGTCGTCGTGCGGCGGGCTCAGGAAGAAGGAGCGCGCCAGCTCGACGTTCAGGTGGTAGGTGCCGCTGTAGGGCACCAGTTCGTACCCGCTGGAGGCGTACGAGGCGATCGCTCCCCGTCCGGCCAGCGTGACCATGGTCTCGCCGATGGAGGGACCGCAGTTGGGCGCCGCCTCGAAGTAGCGGCCGAACGCGTTGGCGTGGCAGGAGAAGGCCGAGAAGAAGAAGCACCTTCCGGCGTTGAGGAAGTTCTCGTAGTCGTGGCGGTTGTTGGTCTGGCTCCGGTAGAAACCCTCGTGGGAGAGCACCGAGGCGTTGGCGTGCCCCTGGTAGTTCCACCACAACACGCCCTGGTTCATCTCGCGGAAGAACACCGGGTCGAACACGGCGAGCGCGATCGCCTCGGCCTTGTCCATGCCGGTCCGGCAGGTGTCCCCATCCGTGCCGACCACGTAGAGCGTCGGCTCGGTCAGGTAGGAGCGCAGGTCGGTCAGGCCGGGCACCGGGGCGTCGAGGCCGGCGGAATCGGCGATCACGCGCTGCACCGCCTGGTTGAGTTGGTGGAACACCAACTCCGAGGGGTTGTAGCAGTAGGTGCTCACGGTCGAGCTGCCGAAGCTGCCCGTCGAGTAGGCGTCGTCGGCCAGCAGAAACATGCGGCGCCGCCAGGTGTCGTCGTCCGACAGTCGCTCGTAGGCCGCCAGCTTGGCGACGACGCCGTTGGCCTCCTCGAGCGAGTTCACCGGGAGACGCCCGACGTAGAGCGACGGCTCGATCAGAGACTGGTACCAGCAGATCCCGTCCTCGGTGTCGAGGCAGGCCCCGTACCACGGATCGGCGGGGATCAGCTCGAGCCCCAGCGTGCCGGAGGAAACCGGGCCGGGAACGAACGCGATCGGCACGCGGTCCGGGCTGGAGTCGTTGTAGATTCCGCGGCCGTCCTCGCTGCCATCGCCCATCAGCGTCACGAAGCGCGTGTCCCAGCCGGCGCCGCCGCCGGCCCACTGCAGGAGGCGGCGGATGGCGTACTTGGACTTGCGCCCGCCATTGAATTCGTCGTTCACCGACTCGAGCGCCGCCACCAGCGTGTCCAGCCCCTGCGCCCGGCGCACGGCCGCCAGCGCCGAGGCAGCCGGCAGGAACTCCTCCGGCGAGATCACGATCCAGTCCCGCCGGCCCGTGAAGCCGGCGAGCGAGCGGCGGGTGACCGCCGAGTAGTGGTCGGCGGCCAGCGTCCTCGCCTGCTCGAAGACCACGTAGCGTCGGGCCGTGCTGCCGGTCGAGTCCTGGAAGTCCACCGCGTACTCGCCGCCGCCGAGCCGGATCGAGTCGGCGGCCAGCCGCGCCGGGTTGACGATGTCGGTGACGTCGTAGACCCGGATGCGCGACGAGGCGAACCCCCCGACGTGCACCTGGTAGAGCCCGGTGGCCCCACCGCTGCCGGCGTCGAGGTAGCCGCCCAGCGCCCGATAGGCGCGCCAGTAGGTGGCCTCGTACCAGTTCAGACCGACCTGGCACATCGGGCTGCTCGGGCTGGGCGCGCCCACCGCACCCTTACCCCACAGCAGGACCCGGTTGGTGAGCCCTTCGCTGAAGGCGCCGCCCGGCAGCGTGACGGCGACGTCGCGCAGGGTGCGGTCGTACCAGACCAGCGAGTCCGCCACCGTGCTGACGCGTCCGGCGCCGTTGCGGATCTGCACGAACATGTCGTGCGTGGTCCCGTCGGTCCCCTGCAGCAGGGCGCGGAAGACGACGCTGTGCGTGGTATCCAGGTGGTTGGTCTCGAAGCGGAAGCTGTCGGGCCGCGAGTAGTAGGTCGAGTAGTTGGTCCACAGGAACCGTTCGATGCGGGAGGTGTCGGGCGCCGGCGGGTAGCCGAAGTACCGGAAGTTCCGCTCCCAGCGCTGCGTGGTCGGATACGAGGTCGGCGGCGTGAGTCCAACGGCGTCGCGCCAGCCGGCCCGCACCGGCACGCGCCGTCCGCTGCGCCCGACCAGCCGCGTGGCGTAGACCACCTCGGCGTCGCCCCACTCGCGCTGCGCCATCGAGGTCACGCCCGAGCGCTCGACCCAGTTGGGAACGAAGGCGACGATGGCGTCGCCGGAATCGAAGACGCCGTTCGCGTTGGCGTCGTCCACCTCGATGGCCAGCTCGATCGTGACGTAGGGCGGGTTCGTCAGCCCGACGTACTCGTGGCGGTGCAGGCTCACCTCGCCCACCGGCACGCCCGCCGGGTAGCCGCGGGCGGCCAGCGCGTCGTAGGGGAACGAGTACACGCCGGTGGTGTCCACGCGGATGCGCACCTCGGGATCGTCCTCGTCGAAGGCGGCAACCGTCGCGCCGAGCTGGATGCCGGCGGGACGGGCGAGCCGCTCGAGATCGGTGCGCGTCGCGCGCCAGGCCCGCCCCTGCTCGTAGTTGGCCAGCGCACTGCGGAAGACGGGCTCCCAGTGCGAATCCGTCACGGCGGGGCCGCCGACCGCCCCCGCGCCACCGAAGTCCACCCGCACGAGCATGCTGCGGCGGATCCACAACCGTCCCGCGGCCTCGTCGTAGCGGAAGGGGCGCACCTGCACGGCCACCAGCCGCTGCCCCCGCACGGTCATCGGCTCGGTCAGGCCGACCGGGGACGTCGGCCAGGGACCGTCGAGCACGGGCGCCACCGCCTCCATCGCCGGCACCAGCCCGAGCACACCACCGTCGTCGCGCATCACCGGCCTGCCGGCAATGACGAGCCGCACGCCGTCGCGCGTCTCCTCGGCGCC
>CAYNPF010000130.1:0-6444 GCA_964398895.1 uncultured bacterium | reverse complement strand
TCCTCGGGGCGGGCGGGCCGCAGCACGGCCTCACGCCGCCGCGCGATCAGCCGGCCCATCCAGGTGCGGTAGGCGCGGTCGAGGCGCGTCTCCTTCGGCTCGTGGACGCGCGCGTCCTGCGGGCGCAGCAGTCGGCGCGCCGCCCACGGCGACACCATGAACGCCACGGCCAGCGAGAAGGCCATCGCCAGCGACGCGCCGATCGGGATCGGCTTCATGTAGGGGCCCATCAGCCCGCCGACGAAGGCGAGCGGCAGGATGGCGGCGACCACGGCCACGGTGGCGAGCACGGTGGGGTTCCCGACCTCGTCCACGGCCTCGACCACGCGCTCGTCGGTCTTGCGCCCGTCCTTCATGGCGAAGTGGCGCGTGATGTTCTCGACCACGACGATGGCGTCGTCCACCAGGATGCCGATCGAGAAGATCAGCGCGAACAACGTGACCCGGTTCAGCGTGTAGCCCAGGAAGCGGTAGAGGAACAGGGTGAGGGCGAGGGTCACGGGAATCGCGATCGCCACCACCGCCGCCTCGCGCCGCCCGAGGGCGAGCGCGATGAGCACGATCACCGAGAGCGTCGCCAGCAGCAGGTGGAACATCAGGTCGTTCGACTTGTGCTGCGCCGTCTCGCCGTAGTCGCGCGTGGTCGCGACCTCGAGGTCCCCGAGCAGCGTCGGCTTCAGTTCGGCCACGCGCCGGTGCAGGAATCGCACGAGGTCGGTGGCGTTGACGCCCGGGCGCTTGGCGACCTCGACGGTCACCGCGGAACGCAGGGAGTGCTCGCGGTCGCCGATGAACACGTAGGTCTGGCGCTCGCGCGGGCCGTCGGTCACCGACGCGACCTCGGACAGCCGGACGGGCCGGCCGGTGCCGGAGGGGATCATGAGCGCGCGCACGTCGTCGGCGTCGGCCAGCGGCGACTCGGCGCGCAGCTCGCTGCGGCGGTCGCCACCCACGATGTCGCCGGCGGGGAACGCCAGCCCCGCGCCCTCGAGGCTCCGCTGCAACCGGTCCACGGTGACGCCGGCGGCCGCCAGGCGCGCGGGATCCGGGGCGATGGTGACCACGCGCGGCTCGCCGCCGAGCAGCCGCACGCGAGCCACCCCGGGCGCCTTGCGCAGCTCCGCCGCCAGCTCGGCGGCGACGCGGCGCACGTCGCTCTCGTCCAGCGTCGAGTCCCGGCTCGACAGCGTGAGCGCGAGCACCGGCACGTCGTCGATCGCGCGCGGCGAGACGCTCATCACGCGCGCGCCGGCGGGCAGCACCGCGCCGGCCTCGTCGAGTCGCGTGCGGACGCGGGTGAGCGCCTGGTCGGGATCGAACCCGACCTTGAACCTCAGGATCAGCGCCGCGCCGTCGTCGCGCGAGATCGAGTACAGGTACTCGAGATCCGGGATCTGCCAGAGTTGCCGCTCCACCGGGGTGGTGAGCTGCCGCTCCACCTGAGCGACCGGGGTGCCGGGCCAGGCGATCTGGACGTCCACCATCGGCACCTTGATCTGCGGCTCCTCCTCGCGCGGCAGCGTGGCCAGCGCGAGGAGCCCGAGCAGCAGCGACGCGAGGATCGTCAACGGCGTGAGGCGCGAGTGCAGGAACGCGGCGGCGATCCGACCGGCGAACCCGACGGTGTCGAGCCTGCGCGTCACGAGCCGATCCTCACGGAACGGCCGTCCACGAGACCGGCGGGCGAGACGATGACCGCGTCCTCCGACGCGAGCCCGGCGAGCACCTCGACCACCCCACCGACACGCCGCCCGACGCGGAGCCAGCGCAGGCGGGCGACCCCGTCCTCGACCACGAACACCCCGGTGAGCCCTCCGCGCACGATGATGGCGGCGGCCGGCACCGCCGGGGCGGAACCGGTGCCCGCCGCCACCGCGCCGGCGGCCGCCGCGAGCCGCACGCGCGCGAACGCGCCGGCCTCGAGGTGGGTCCCGGCCGCGGGCCGCAGACGCGCGACGCGGCTGCGCGTCGCGAAGTCGGTCATGCCGTCCACGCGGACCACGGTCGCCGGCTGCCACGCCCCGTCGCCGACCTGGTACTCCGCCCGCCCCGAGGCGAGCCGCCCCAGCTCCGACTCGGGGACCGCGGCCGTGATCTCGCCCACCGCCGCGGAGCGGATGTCGAGCACCGGCTGGCCGGGCCCGAGCGTGGTGCCGGGGTCGGCATGGCGGCGCACGACCACGCCGTCGAACGGCGCCGCGATCCGCACGCCGCTCTCCAGCTGGTCGAGCTGCGCCCGCGCCTGCGCCCACGCCGCCTCGGCGGCACGGCGCTCCGCCTGCGCGCCCTCCAGCTCGCGCGGCGTGGCCACGCGCGCCGCGTACAACGAGTCCAGTCGCACCTCCTGCCGGCGGGCGATGTCGCGGGCGAGCGTGGCGGCCGTGAGTCCCGCGCGTCCGCTCTCGAGCCCCGAGCGCGTCTCGGCGGCGTTGAACTCGGCCAGGGCCTGCCCGGCGCGGAAGGGGTCGCCCTCGCGCAGCGGCAGCGACGTCAGGCGCGCCGCCAGGCGCGCGGTCAGCGTCACCTCGTCGCGGGCGCTCACCCGGGCGGGCAGGACCAGGGCCTCGCCGGCCGCGGCGCCCACGTGCACGACGGTCACGGCGACCGGGGACGCGGCCGTCGCGGCCTCCCCGCTGGAGCCACGGTTGCAGCCCGCCGCCGCCAAGGCGGCCAGGGCGAGCGCCGCCCCCGCGCGGAACGAGTTCAGAAGGGTCATCGCAGTTCTCCCATGGCGTGCAGCAGGCGATAGTGGGCGAGCGTCACCTCGGTGGACGCCTCCGTATCGCTCGCGCGCGACGCCGAGGCCTCGGCATCGGTCGCGAGCAGGTCCGTGAGCGGCAGCAGCCCGGCGCGGTAGCGGAGCGTGGCGAAGCGGAGCGTCTCCTCGGCGGCCGCGCGCCCCGCCCGCGCCGCCTCGCGGCGCTCGCGCGCCACCGACGTCTCGATCCGCGCGGCGTGGAGGCCGATCGCCAGGTCGCGCTCGACCTGCTGCGCCGTCGCCTGGGCCGCATCGGCCCGGGCACGCGCGGCGCGCCACTCGTTCAGGCGCCGGGCGCCGTCGAAGACCGGGAAGTCGGCCGACAACGCGACCAGCCAGCGGGGCCGGTAGCGGCCGGTGTCGTAGGGGCGGTACTGCGTCACCGCAAGGTGCGAGTTGAGCGACGGCAGCAGCCGCAGCGCCGCCAGGCGCGACTCGGTGCGGGCGGCGGCGGCACCTTCGCGCGCCGCGGCCAATTCGCCGCGCCCGCCCGCGGGCGCCTCGGGCTCGGCACCCGGGTCGTCGGCCACCACCAGCGACTCGGGCTCGACCGGCGCCTGCACGAGTCGGGACAGCCGGTCGGCCGCGACCGCCAGCCCCTGGCGCGCGCTCGCGAGCCGCACGCGCGCCTCGCTGTGGCGCGCCAGGGCGCGCAGCGTGTCCAGCTCCGGCGCCTGTCCGGCGCGGAAGCGCTCGACGGCGGCGCCGCGCATGGCACTGGCGGCGTCCAGCGCCAGCCCCGCCGAGCGTGCCGCCCCGCCAGCGCGGACGACGTCCACGTACGCCTCCACCGCGTCGAGCAGCCGGTCGGCGATCTGCGCGCGCTCCATCGCCGTCGCCGCGCGGCGGTAGTGCGCGCCCAGCGCGGGTGCGGCCAGCTCGCGGCCCCCGTTCCACAGCGGCTGGTCCACCGCGATTCCGACCTGGAGCGCGCTCCGGGGTCCGGGCTGGTTGAGGCGGTCAATCGCGAAGTCGGCGGCTTCGAAGCGCCCCTGCCACAGCTTCTGCGAGAAGAGCACCGCCGGGTCGTCGGTGCGCGTGAAGCCGGCCGAGGCGGTCACCTGGGGCGCGAGCATGGCCCAGTGCCCAGCCGCCCGGGCGCGGTCGGCATCGGCGGAGGCGCGTGCCGCGCCCACGCCCGGATCGCGCTCGCGCACGACCGCGATCACCTGATCCAGCGACCAGCTCCGGGCGGAGGCGTCCACCGCCCCGAGGAGCAGCGTCGCGAGAGCCAGACCGAGCACTTCTGCTATCATGCCCGCCCCGCGAGCGGCGGGCGGACGCGGAACCGGCGGAGTCGTCCTCATGTCGGTGCGTAGGAGTCCGCGATCGCCAGGAGGATTCGGGGCGCCAACCCGCTGGGGCCGAGCGGGATGAGCTCCCGGAGCCCACCCGGCAACGAATCGAGGAGGAAGCCGACGTGCGACGCGCGCAGCCGCCGAGGATCGCCGATCTGGCCCCGCCGGGCCCCGGGCGCGCGGCGGCGCGCGGCCGGAGGGTCCCCCGGGCCGAGGAAACCCGGTTGATCGCGGCGGCCCGCGGGGGCGACGCGGCCGCGTTGTCACGGCTCCTCGAACTGGCGGCGGGTCCGGCCCACCGCTTCAGCCGCGGCTTCTGCCGCAACCCCCAGGACGCCGAGGACCTGGCGCAGGAGGTCCTCGTCTCGCTCATGCGCTCGATCGGCACGTTCCGGGGCGACGCGTCGCTGTCCACCTGGACGCACGTCGTGGCGCGGCGCGCGTGCGCCCGCCTGCGCCGGCGCGGGTCGCGTCACCTGGCGCTGGACGAGTTGCCCGCCGGGGCGGAACCTCCGGCCGCGACGTCCGCCGAGCCGCCCGCGCGGCACGAGCGGCGGCGGCTCGGCGAGGCGCTCGAGCGCGCGATCGCGGCCCTGCCGATGGCGCAGCGCGAGGTCGTGGTGCTGCGCGACGTCGAGGGCCTGCCCGCCGCGGAGGTCGGCCGCCTGCTGGGACTCGGCGAGCGCGCGGTGAAGTCACGCCTCCACCGCGGGCGCCTCGCCCTGCGCGAAGCGCTGGCGCCGCTCGTGGGCGTCGCGGCTCCGCCTCCCGGCGCCCGGTGCCCCGACACCGCGCGGCTCCTCAGCCGCTACGTCGAGGGTGAGCTGAACGCCGGCGTGTGCGCGCGACTCGAGACGCACGTCACCGAGTGTCCCGCCTGCGGCGCCGCGTGCGAATCGTTGCGCTCGGTCCTCGGCGCATGCCGGGAGTACGGCGAGCGCGCGATCCCGGCCGACCTCCGCCGGGCGATCCGCGCCGCGATCCGGCAGGTGGTGCGGGTGCGCTCCAGGGCTTAGGGCCCGCGCCGGGCGCGGGCCCGGGCTCCGGCCCGCCCAAAGGAGCGGTCTTCTCCGCCCCCCCGCTCCGCGCGGCGCGAGGGAGCCCGGCCTCAGCTCCCCCCGCCCGACCGCCGCCGCTCGCTCTCGCGCTCGCGCAGCACCGGCTTGAGGACCTTGCCCGACTCGTTGCGCGGCAGATCGGTCACGACCTCGCTGAACTTGGGGACCTTGAACAGCGGCAGGCGCCGGCGGCAGTGCGTCACGATCGTCTCGTGCGTGACCTCGTGGCCCGGCGCGGCAATGACGAAGGCCTTGATCGCCTCGCCCAGCACCTCGTCGTCCACGCCGATCACCGCCGTCTCCTGCACCTCCGCGAGTTCGAGGATCGCCTCCTCGATCTCCTTGGCGCTGACGCGCTCGCCGCCGACCTTGATCATGTCCTTGGTGCGGCCGACGACGTAGAGGAAACCCTCCTCGTCCATGCGGCCGAGGTCACCGGTGTAGTAGAGCCCGTGACGCATCACCCGCGCGGTCTCCTCGGGGTCCTTCCAGTAGCCCGCCATGAAGTTCGTGCCCCGGGCCACGAGCTCCCCCACCTCGCCCTGCGGCAACTCGTGGCCAGCCTCGTCGGCGACGAACAGGTCCACGTTGGGGATCGCCCGCCCGATCGAGCCCCACTTGCGCGGCAGGTCGTCGGGATCGAGGTACGAGAGACGCGCCGACGCTTCGGTGGCGCCGTACATCACCACCAGCTTCGCCGGGTGGAAGACCTCCGCCACCTCCTTCTGCACCGTCGGCGCCATCGCCCCGCCGGCCTGCGTGACGTAGCGCAGCGCCGGGAACTTCTCCTTCCGCACCACCGAGCGGCTGAGCAGGATCATGTAGGTCGAGGGCACGCCGGCAAAGCCGGTGGCCTCGGTCTTCTTCATGGTTTCGAGGATCACGTTGGGGAAGGCGAAGCGGTTGTCCAGCACCACCGAGCCGCCCACCGCGAAATGGGTGTTCAGCAGGGACTTCCCGTAGATGTAGTAGAAGGGCAGCACCACCAGCACGCGGTCGTCGGCGGTGAGCCGCAGGTACCCGACGATCGAGCGGGTGTTGGCCACGATGTTGTAGTGGCGCAGCATCACGCCCTTGGCCTTCCCGGTGCTGCCCGAGGTGTAGACGATCGAGGCCAGGTCGAGGTCAATGCCGCGCACGTTCGGCGGGGTGGTCGCGGCGGCGGCGTAGACGTCCTGCAGCCGGGTCGCCGTGACCCGGGTCGCGGCGGCATAGGGCGCGAGGTCGTCCTGGCGCACGACGAGCGGGCGCAGTTCGGGCAGCTCGCCCAGCACGGGCAGCAGGTGCCGCGCGAAGCCCTGGTGGGTGATCAGCGCGCGGGCCCCGGAGT
>CAYNPF010000129.1:0-6445 GCA_964398895.1 uncultured bacterium | reverse complement strand
CGCGAGCTGTGCGGGGAACGGGCCGACCTGCACGGGCAGCACGAGCACCAGAGCCTGCTGCGCCCCCTCGCCGGGATCGAGACCCTCGACGGCCTCGGCCGCCTCGACGAGGAACTGTCCGCCTACCAGCGGGCCCTCGCGGCCCACCAGGCGGCGGCCGCGGCGCTGGCCGGGCTCGAACGCACGCTGGCCGAGGTCGAGGCCCGGCGCGAGTTCCTCGAGCAGGCGGCGCGCGATCTCGACGAGGCGAAGCTGGTGGCCGGCGAGGAGGAGACGCTGCGTCTCGACGCCGCCCGGCTCGGCCACGCCGACCGGCTGCGCGAGCTGGTCGAGCAGGCGCTGGCCCGGCTGGCCGACGACGACGCGGCGGCCGCCGGCGGAATCGCCGCCGCCGCCCGCGCGCTGGGCCAGGCCGCGGCCCTCGACCCGGCGCTGGCCGACCTGCTGCCGGCGCTCGACGAGGCGCGCATCGCCGTGGCCGAGACCTCGCGCAGCCTCGGCGGGTACGCCTCGCGGCTCGACGCCGATCCCGCGGCCCTCGAGCGCATCGAGGCGCGCCGCGACCTGATCGCGCGCCTGGAGCGCCGCTACCGCCGCGACGCGCCGGCGCTGATCGCCTGGCGGGACGAGCTGCACCGCGACCTCGCCGCCGGCCAGGACGCGTCCGCGACCCTGGCCCGGGCCCGCGCCGCCGCCGACGACGCCCACCGCGCGGCCACGGTCGCGGCCCGGGCGCTGTCGCGCCGCCGCCGCCGCGCCGCGGGGGAGTGGGCGGAGCGCCTGACGCGGGAGATGAAGCCGCTCGGCCTGCCGCACGCGGCGCTGCGCTTCGCGGTCGAGCCCGACGAGACCGATCCGCCGAGCCTGGGCCCGCGCGGGCTGGACCGGGTCGAGATCCTCTTCACCGCCAACCCCGGCGAGGCGGAGCGGCCGCTGCAGCGCATCGCCTCCGGCGGCGAGCTGTCGCGCGTCATGCTGGCCCTCAAGGTGGCGCTCGAGGAGCGCGACCCGGTGGACGTGCTGCTCTTCGACGAGGTGGACTCGGGCATCGGCGGCGTGGTGGCGCAGGCGGTCGGGGAGCGGCTGCGGGCGCTGGCCCGGCGCCGCCAGGTGCTGTGCATCACCCACCTGCCGCTGATCGCCGCCCTCGCCGCCCACCACCTGCGCGTGACCAAGTCGGTCGCCGGCGGCCGCACCACCGCCACCATCGAGGCGGTGGAGGGCGGCGAGCGCGTCGAGGAGCTGGCCCGCATGCTCGCCGGCGGTCGCGTCACCGACACCACGCGCCGCCAGGCCCGCGAGCTGCTCGAGGCCGGCGCGTGAGCGGTTCGCCGCCCGGCGCGGAGGCCGGCGAGCGGATCGTCCCCGCGCCGCGCCCGTGCCCCGACCGGACGAGCCCGGTGCGGCGCGGCGCGCGGGAGCGCTTCGCTGCGGCCCGCCACGACGTCCCGATCCGGGTGCCCGGGGCAGGCCCGCCCGGGCGCGGAGGAGCGGCCCGGATCGCGCGGGGCGGCGGCCGCGGGCGACGACATCGCGCATCCGTGCCCGGGGGTGTACATTCCCCGCCCCGGTCCATCCTGGCCGGTCCCGGACCCAGGATCGTGGAGAACTTCCTCACCCTGTGCCGCCAGAACCAGGAGGTACCCCGGTGATCCGCAAGGCCATCGCCAGCGCGATGCTACGCAACGACCTGCCGAGGGAGCTGGCTCGCGCCAGCATGGAGCAGATCCTCGACGGCTACGCCACGCCGGCGCAGATCGGCGCGCTGGCCATCGCCCTGCGCATGAAGGGCGAGACGCCGGAGGAGATCGCGGCGATGGCCGAGGCCATGCGCGAGCGCGTGCCGCCGATCCGCAGCAAGCGCGCGCCGCTGCTCGACACCTGCGGCACCGGCGGCGACAACGCGGGCACCTTCAACATCTCGACCACGACGGCGATCGTCGCCGCCTCGTGCGGCGTCGCCGTCGCCAAGCACGGCAATCGCGCGGTCTCCAGCCGCGCCGGCAGCGCCGACGTCCTGGAGTCGCTGGGCGTGGGGCTCGACCTGACGCCGGAGAGCGCGGCGCACTCGCTCGACGTGCTCGGCATCTCCTTCCTCTTCGCGCCCAACTACCACGCCGCGCTGCGCCACGCCGCCCGCCCGCGCCGCGAGCTGGGCGTGCGCACCGTGCTCGACCTGCTCGGACCGCTGACCAACCCGGCCGGCGCCCGCCACCAGTTGGTGGGCGTGTTCGCCAACCGCCTGGTGCCCCGCATCGCCGAGGTGCTGCGTCTGCTTGGCAGCGAGCGGGCCTGGGTGGTGCACGGCCTCGATGGCCTCGACGAGCTGACCGTGTTCGGCCGCTCGCACGTCGCCGAGCTGAGCGACGGCGCCGTGCGCGAGTTCGAGGTGGATCCGGCACCGCTCGGCCTCGCCCACGACGACCGCGAGGGCATCGCCGGCGGCGACGCGACCGCCAACGCCGAGCGCATCCGCGCCGTGCTGGCGGGGGAGAAGGGCGCGGCGCGCGACATCGTCGTGCTCAACGCCGGGGCGGCCCTGGTGGTGGCCGGAATGGCCGACGAGCTCGCCGCGGGCGTGGTCCAGGCGCAGCAAGCGATCGACAGCGGGAAGGCGGCGGCCAAGCTCGCCGCGCTCGCGGCCGTCCGCGACTGACGCCGCATCCCGACCCGACCTTCGCCGGGCCGGCCCGGCGCCGCTCGTGGCGTGGCCGTGCGGCCGGGGACCACGACCGGCCCGCGTGGCGCGCCCCCCGCGGCTGTGGTATAAACGGCGACCGCGCGCCCGTAGCTCAATTGGATAGAGCGTTGGCCTCCGGAGCCAAAGGTTACAGGTTCAAATCCTGTCGGGCGTACCACCCTCCTTCATGACCCGCCCCGAGCCGTCCCGTCCGCCCGATTCCCGCGGCATCCGCGCCTTCCCGGCCGGCGGCGACCATGCCGTGCGCGAGATGGCCGGGATGTTCGACGGCGTCTCCGGCCGCTACGACCTGCTCAACTCCCTGATGAGCCTCGGGCAGGATCGCGGCTGGCGGGCGGCGCTGGCCCGCACCGTCCCCGAGGACGCCCGCGTCGTGCTCGACCTGTGCACGGGCAACGGCGTCTCGCTGGACGGGCTGCTGCGGCCAGGGCGCACCGTGCTGGGCGCCGACGTCAGCCTCGAGATGCTGCGGCTGGCCGCCGACGATCACGGGCCGTGGGGCTGGGCGCCGCGGCTGGTCGCCTCCGACGCCTTCCGGCTGCCGCTGCGCGACCACTCCCTCGACGCCGTGACCATCGGCTTCGGCATGCGCAACCTGCGACCGCGCGCCGCGGCGCTCGCCGAACTGGCGCGGGTGCTGCGCCCGGGCGCGACGCTGGGGGTGCTCGAGGCGACGGCGCCACGCCGCGGCCCGCTCGCGCCGCTGCACACCTTCTACGCGCGGCACGTCGTCCCGCTGCTCGGGAGGCTCTCGTCCTCGCCCTCGGCCTATCGCTACCTGGGCGAGTCCATCTTCGACTTCGGCTCGGGCGAGGAATTCGAGCGCGACCTGGCCGCCGCCGGCTTCCGGATCGTGCGTCGCGAGGCGTACCTGTTCGGTGCGGCCAGGCTCTGGACCGCCCAGAGCCTGGCCGGTGAGCGGTTGCAGAATGCGCGGTCGGGCGGCACCGATCGGGTGAAATTCACAACCGGGACCTCCGGTGGGCAGGGGGAGTGGCGCTGGTGGACCACCGCCCAGGCGGTCATCTCCCTCGCCCTGACCTCCAGCCTGGTGTGGGCCCTGCTCGCCTGGATCAACTGGTGCTCCCGCTTGAGCTTGGACCCCTGGCAGAGAGCCGGGCTGTGGCTCCTGATCCTCGCCGGACTGGCCGGATTCGCCCTCCGCAGCGTCGTCCTGCTGCTCCGACTGCTGGGCCCTCCGCCGCGGCGGAGGTCCTGAGCGGTTGGTGGCACACACGTTGCGACCCGTTAGCGGAATCTGACCCAGTCGCAGCGACCGGGAGAGTCCCGGTCCGCGCCCGGACGGACGGCCGGAGGCCATCCGTCGGCCGGCGTTTTCCGCCGCGGGCGCTCCCACGCGTCGCGTGGGACCGACGGGGCGGCACGTGAGAGGCCGAGAGGCCCGGGAGGCTCGATGCAGCCGCGCGAGAAGATGCTCGACAGCCTGCTCGCCCTGACCGGCGCCTGCGAACTGGGCTCGCGCGCCGACCTGCTGCGCCGCGCGCTCGAGACGGTGCTCGTGCAACTGCACGCCGACGGCGCGACGTTGCTCACCCCGTACCAGGGGCACCTCGAGCGTCGGGCCATGACCATGGATCACCGCGAACTGCCGGTCGTCGAGACGGCGCGCCAGAGCAGCAAGCTGACCCGCCTGCTGCTGCAGAGCGGACGCCCGGTGCGCATCGCCGACCTGGCCGCCGATCCGCGCGTCGAGCCGGCGGACGCCTGCCCCGAACTGGATGCGGGCCCGACCGCGCTCGTGCCCATGCGGCGGCGCGAGCAGACGCCCGGCTACCTCGCGGCCTTCCGCCGCCGCGGCGCGGCCGCCTTCACGCCGGCCGAGGTGAACCAGCTCGTGCTGCTGGGAGCCTGGACGGGCATGGCGCTGGAGAACCTGCGACTGTCGGAGAGCGTCGAGAAGCTGGCCGTGACCGACGACCTCACCCAGGTCTACAACTACCGTTTCCTGCGCGTGGCGCTGAAGCGGGAGCTCAAGCGGGCCGCGCGCTACGGGCAGGAGCTGGCGCTGGTCATGCTCGACGTGGACAACCTGAAGGCCTACAACGACCGTCACGGCCACCTGCGCGGCTCCTTCCTGCTGCGTGAGATGGCGGGCCTGATGGTGCGGCAGATCCGCTCCTTCGACCTGATCGCCAAGTACGGCGGCGACGAGTTCACGCTCATCCTGCCGCAGACCGGCATGGACGGCGCACTGACCGTCGCCGAGCGGATGTGCCGGGCGGTGGCCGAGCACGCCTTCCCGCTGGAGGAGCCGGGACGGATCACCATCAGCGCCGGCGTCGCCGTGTTCCCGGGCGATGCCGAGGACGCCGTGCCCCTGATCAAGGCGGCGGACGTGGCGCTCTACGAGGCGAAGCGACAGGGACGGAATCGGGTGGTCATCTTCCGGGACGCGGCGGACCGGGCAGGCACGCCGCGTTGACGCCCCCGACGCGCCGGGACTAAGCTGCTCCGCCCGTTCTCACGGGTGGGGAACTCCCGGGCTCCGGGGCCCGGTCTCAGGATGGGAGAGAGGCTCAGGATGAAGGACTCCGTAGGGATCGCGGTGGTCGGCACGGCCGACCCGGGCAGGGTGCCTCGGCGCCCCGCTGGTCCCTCCGGCCTCCGCCGGGCCTGCCCGTCCACGCCGATCCCGCCGGCACCCGGCGGCGGTCCCGATCGCCCCGACCCGGCCGGGGGGGAGGCATCATGACGAGCGTCGTCCATCCCAGCGCCGTGCTCGGCGCAGGCAGCACGCTGGGCGAGTTCTGCGTCATCGGCCCGAACGTGCGCATCGGCAGCGGCTGCCGCATCGGCCACCACGTCGTCGTCCATGCGGACACCGTCATCGGCAACGACGTGCGCGTGGACGATCACGCCACGCTGGGCAAGCGCCCGATGAAGGCGGCCAACTCGGCCACCACCTCGGAGCGCGAGCTGCCGCCGCTCGCGCTGGGCGACACCTGCATCGTCGGCACCGGCGCGGTGCTCTACCGCGGCGCCGTGATCGCCGAGCGGGTGCTGATGGCCGACCTGTGCACCGTGCGCGAGGACGTCACCATCGGCCGCGGCACCATCGTCGGCCGCGGGGTGACGGTGGAGAACGTCTGCACCATCGGCCGCTACTGCAAGCTGGAGAGCGAGTCGTACCTCACCGCCTACTCGACGCTGGAGGACCGGGTGTTCATGGCCCCCGGCGTCACCTGTTCCAACGACAACTTCGTCGGCCGCACCGCCGAGCGCTTCGAGCACTTCAAGGGACTCACCGCGCGCCGCGGCGCGCGCCTGGGCGTGGGCAGCGTCTACCTGCCGGGGGTCACCGTCGGCGCGGACGCGCTGGTCGCGGCCGGCGCGCTGGTGACGCGCGACGTCGAGCCGGGCATGATCGTGGTCGGGCAGCCCGCCCGGCCGTGGCGGGCGGTCCCGCTGGAGCAACGGCTCGAGAACCAGGGTTGGGTGGATTCGTAGTCCCCGGATGCCAGAAAGGAAGAACGTGATGAGTGGGGAGCCCGTGAAGGGCACGCCGAGCGTGCCGCTGTTGGATCTCAAGGCCCAGTACGCGACCATCCGCGAGGACGTGGACGCGGTGGTGAAGAGCGTCTTCGACTCGGCCCGCTTCATCGGCGGTCCCGAGGTCGCCGGCCTCGAACAGGAGGTGGCGCGTTACTCGCAGTGCGCGCACGGCGTGGCCTGCGCCTCGGGCACCGACGCGCTGCTGCTGTCGCTGTGGGCGCTGGGCGTGGG
>CAYNPF010000128.1:0-6508 GCA_964398895.1 uncultured bacterium | reverse complement strand
CGGCCGGGACGAAGTTGCCGGCCCAGTCTACCTCGTCGAAGACCAGCGCGAGGTTGGCGCGGTCGTTGCCCGGGTAGGCGGGGAAGCGCAGCGCCTCGACCCGCGGCAGCCCGCGTTGCCAGTAGTGCGGGTTGCGGCCCAGCTCGTAGACCTGGTTCTGGAACACGCGCACCTCGGTGAAGGGGCCGGTGGCCACCGGGTGCTCGTTGGGGAATGCGACCGGGTCGGCCACGTTCCTCCAGACGTGCTCGGGCACGATCTGCTGCGCCGCCAGCTCGTCGAAGCCGGGGATGAACAGCCGCGCGAAGCGGAAGTCCACGGTGCGATCGTCGAGGGCGCGGACGTCGGCGAGGAAGGCCCACACCCCGCGCCGGTCGAGGGCGGGGAAGCGGCGGAGCAGTTGGAAGGTGAAGGCCACGTCGCGCGCCGTGAAGGGCCGTCCGTCCGACCACTGCACGCCGGCGCGGGTGGTCAGGCGCAGGACGAGGTTCCCCTCGCGCCACTCGTGCGCCACCGCCAGCCAGGGCACGTACTCGCAGCGCACGCTGTTGAAGACGTAGAGCGGCTCGTAGACGCCGGCCAGCGTCGGCCAGCGCGCGGCGGTGGCGGTGGACAGCGGGTTGAAGTTGCGGACCCAGGAGGCCTGCTGCTCCTGGGAGACGACCAGCACGCCCGGCGGGAGCGGGGCTCGCTCACGACTGCACGAGAGCGCCGTGACGGCGAGGGAGAGCGCGACGGCGCCGGCGAGGAGGCGCGCCCGGCCGCGTCGGGTCATGAGGCCGGGGCGTAGACGCGGACGTAGTCCACGACCATCGTCTGCGGGAACACGGTGGCGGCGTCGGGGCCGCCGACGAAGTCGCCGCCCACCGCGACGTTGAGGATGACGAAGAACGGGTGCCCGAACACCCAGGTCGCGCCGGCGGGCAGGTCGGCGGGCGTGGCGGTCGCGTAGGTCGTGCCGTCCACCGACCAGCGGATCGAGCTCTCGTCCCAGTCCACCGCGAAGACGTGGAAGTCGGAGGCGAAGTCGCCGCGCGGGGCCTGGAACGGGTGGGTGATGGCGCTGCCGCCCGAGTAGCCCGGGCCGTGCAGGCTGCCGTGGACGATGCGCGGCGACTGGCCGCGATACTCCATGATGTCGATCTCGCCGCAGGCCGGCCAGGGGTTGGAGGCGTAGTCGGCGCCGAGCAGCCAGAAGGCCGGCCACAGGCCCTGGCCCAGCGGCAGCTTCAGGCGGGCCTCGAAGCGCCCGCGCGTCTGCTGGAAGCGCCCGGCGGTGTTGATCCGCGCCGAGGTGTAGGCGCAGCCGAGGTAGTCCTCGCGGCGGGCGGTGATGACCAGGTGACCCTGGCCGTCGAGCGCGACGTTCTCGGGTCGCGCGGTGTCGTACTCGAGCTGGTGGTTGCCCCAGCCGGTGCCGAGGTCGTAGCCCCACTTCGCCGCGTCCGGCGACTGGCCGGCCGGGCCGTCGAACTCGTCCTGCCAGCTCACCACCAGCGGCGACAGCTCGGGGCCCGTCGCCTCGTGGCGGCAGGCGCCGGCGGTGAGGCCCAGGGCGACGAGGACAGCGGCGGGGGCGAGGTGGCGCAGCCGGGTGGCGGGGCGCGGGATCATCGTCGGCTCCTGCTCGAGGACGTGGTGGGGAAGAGGCTGGAGTTGGCGAGCGCGGCCTTGAGCACGGATGTCGCCGCTCCCACCGCCGTCGCCTGTTCGCCCAGCTCGCTGGTCCGGATGTCGCAGGCGACGAGCGAGCTGATGAGGGTGCGGTGGCGGATGGTCTCGCGCAGCGGCTCGAGCAGCACGTCGCCGAGGCGGGCCAGGCCGCCGCCGAACACCAGCAACGAGGGATTCATGAGGTTGAGCAGGCCGGCCACCGCCCGCCCCAGGTTCTCGGCCGCCTCGTGGACCAGGCGCAGCGCCAGCGTGTCGCCGACCAGCGCCGCGTCCTCGATGCTGTCGAGGGTCGGCTCGTGAGCGGCCAGCACGCTGTCGGGGTACTCCGCGCGCAGCGCGCGCGCCCGGGCCACCAGCGCCGGCGCGCCGACCACGGTGGCCAGGCAGCCGCGCAGGCCGCAGATGCAGGGCAGGCCGTTGGGGTCCACCGACAGGTGCCCGATCTCGCCGGCCATGCCGGTGGCGCCCCGGTAGATGCGGCCGTTGAGCACGTGGCCCATGCCGACGCCGGTCGCCACCTTGATGAAGGCGAAGTTGTCCACGTCGCGACCGGCGCCCCACCAGCGCTCGGCCAGCGCGGCGAGGTTGGCGTCGTTGTCCACCAGCAGCGGCACGCCGAAGCGACGCCCCAGTTCCTCGAGGCCCAGGCTGCCGCGCCATGCCGGCAGCACCACCTCGGAGAGGCGGTCGGGGTGCCGCGGATCCACCGGGCTGGGCACGGCCACGCCGATGCCGACCAGGCGGCGATCGGCGCGGGGCGACTGCGCCAGCACGCGGTCGCACATCTCGGCGATCGCCGTGCGCGTGCCGGCCGGATCGTCACGCACCGCGTGGCGGCGGTGCTCCCGGCCGATGACGCGGCCACGCAGGTCGGTCAGCACGACCATGATGTGGGCGGCGCCCATGTCCACGCCGAGGATGGCGCAGGCGTCGTCCTGGAACTCGAGCACCACCGGCGGCCGGCCGCCGTTCGACGGACCGATGCCCACCTCGGCGATCAGGCCGGTGGGCAGCAGCACGTCCACGGTCTCGGAGACGGTCGAGCGCGACAGCCCGGTGCGACGGGAGATCTCCGCCCGGGAGATGCGCTGCTCCTTCCAGATCAGGCGCAGGTTGGAGTCCACCAGCGGGCTGCGCCGCGCCCGCGCGGCGGTCCGCAGGTCGGCACGCGTCGCGCGGAGGCGTCGGGGAGGCGTGATTCGTCGCGTTGGCACTCGTTCCTCCGCCTACCGGTGGAAGTAGAGGTTGTCCAGGTACACCGTGCGCGTGTCGCCGGAGAGCACGAGCTGCGCGAGGTGGGAGCGGGCCGCGAGGCCGGTGAAGCCGGCGAGCGGGATCTCCAGGCCCACCCAGCTCCCCACCGCCAGCGCCGGCGACGAGGCGGCGTTGAAGGTCAGCTCGGACTCGCTGTCGTCGCTGCCGCCGTAGATCCCGTTGGCGCCGAAGTCCACCAGCTTCACCTTGAAGGTCGTGCCGGAGGGCACCCAGACGTCCAGGTGGAGGTGGGTCATCGCGGTGGCGTCCACGGTGTTCGAGATGAACTCGATGCCGGCGTACACGAGGTTCGTGTAGAGCTTGATGTCGTCGCCCGAGATGTTCAGGTTGGTGAGGTCGGCCCGATCCCAGTCCGCCGACCACTTGTCCACCGGCCGGTTCGAGTAGGCGTTGCTGAACAGCGAGATCACGCTGGCCGCCGGCAGCGTCGGCGTCGGCGCGTGTCCCGGCGCGAACGCCGAGGCGTTCACGGTGATCGCCCCGCGCGCCGGTACGTCGCCCAGCCGGGCGGTGACGGAGGCCGTGCCCGCCCCGACCACGCGGATGGTGCCGCCGGCGACGGTCGCCACGGTGGGGTCGGAGGTGACGAAGTCGAAGTAGCCCGACATGTGCCCGACCACCACCGAGTCGGCGCCGACGCCGAAGGTGGTCTGCGTGGCGGTCACCCCGGTGGTGGCGCCGACGAACGTGTTCAGCGTCTGCGCGGTCAGGGCCGGCCGGGGATTCGCGACCTCGGGCAGCAGCGCGAAGTGGACGTCGTCGAACCACAGCGTGTAGCCGGAGCCGCCCTGCGGCGCGGCGGCGAAGAAGAAGAGGCCGCGCTCGGCGGTCAGCCGGGCGGGCAGGGGGATCGGCACCACGACGCGGGCCCAGGTGGTCGAGACCGGGACGGCGTTGCGCCGCGCCTCGTACTTCGAGGTGCCGGTGTTGTCGTTGCCCAGGCCGGCCACGTCCACGGTGATCGCCCGGCTCGCCTTCGCGTAGAAGACGAGGGCGTTGTAGCCGGTGAGGTCGCGCGGCCGCGCGGTGACGAAGGCGCCGCCGGCGTAGCCGGCGTTCGGCACGTTGACGCGCAGGCAGCCGGTGCCCTCGTACTGGGCGGTGGCGTCGGTGCCGAGCGCGTCGAGCTGCGAGTTGCCGAAGGCCTGGAACTCGACGGCCCCGGTGAACGCATCCTGGAAGACGATGGGGTCCGTGCTCAACGGCCACGGCTGGAGCGGACCGGGGTCCCGGCTGCACCCCGTCGTCGCGAGGAGGGCCAGGGCGAGCGCGCCGGCCATCCGCATCGAGGTTCTGAGGGTCATTCGAGGCCTCCGGCCCGGGGATCGCGCTGCGGCAGCGGGAGGGCCCGGCGAGCGTCCAACAGGCCCGTCCTCACTTTGTTTGGACACCGAACAATCTAAGAACAAAGGCCCCGACCTGTCAAGAGATGCGCGAGCGGGACCACCCCGGCGGCACTTCGTCCGGCCTCGCGGCCGAGCCCGCTTCCCCGGGGCCCGCGGCATCGCTGGGGGCGACGATCAGACGGGCCGATTGCTGCCAGCTCAGGTAGGCCACCGCCCAGTCCACCAGCACGACGAAGCGGTTGCGGAACCCGATCAGCCAGAAGATGTGCACCAGGAGCCACGTCCACCAGGCGAACGCGCCCGAGGCGTGCAGCCGGCCGAATGCGGCCACGGCCCGGGCGCGCCCGATGGTCGCCAGCATCCCTCGATCCCGGTAGCGGAAGGCCACAGGGCTCCGGCCCCGGCACGCCCGGCGGATGTTGCGCGCGGCGTGCCGGCCCTGCTGGATGGCGACCGGGGCCAGGCCCGGCAGGGTTCCGCCCGCGGCGTCGCGGCAGGCGGCCAGGTCGCCGACGACGAAGACCTCCGGGTGTCCCGGGATGGCGAGGTCCGGCCCCACGATCACGCGCCCGGTGCGGTCGAGCGGCACGCCCAGCGAGCGGCCCAGCGGCGAGGGGGCGACTCCCGCCGCCCACAGCAGGACGGCGGCGCGCAACGCCGATCCGCCGAAGACCACGAGGCCCGGCGCGATCCGCTCGACGGCCGCGCCGGTGTGCACCTCGACGCCGATCCCGGCGAGGGACTCCCTCGCCCGCGCGGACAGCGGGGCGGGGAACGTCGGCAGCAGCCGCGGTCCCGCCTCCACCAGGACGACGCGCGCGCGGCGTGGATCGAACGAGCGGAAGTCCCTGGCCAGGGCGTGGCGGGCGATCTCGGCGATCGCCCCCGCCAGCTCCACCCCGGTGGGACCGCCGCCCACCACCACGAAGGTCAGCAGCTCCGCGCGGCGCGCCGGGTCCGGCTCCCGCTCGGCCCGCTCGAAGGCGAGCAGGACCGAGCGCCGGATCGCCAGCGCGTCCTCGAGCGTCTTGAGCCCGCGAGCCAGGGGCTCCCACTCGGGGTGGGCGAAGTAGGAGTGCCGCGCGCCGCTGGCCAGGACGAGGTAGTCGTAGGGCACCTCGCCGTCGCGCAGCCGGACCGCTCGCGTGGCGAGGTCAACGCCCGTGGCCTCCGCGAGCAGCACCCGGGTATTGCGCTGGCGGCGCAGGATCGCCCGGATCGGACTGGCGACGTCGCCCGGCGACAGGCCGGCCGTGGCCACCTGGTAGAGCAGCGGCTGGAAGACGTGGTGGTTGCGCGCGTCCACCAGCGTCACCTCGACCGGGGCGGAGCGCAGCGCCCGGGCGGCGTAGAGGCCGCCGAAGCCGCCGCCGACGATCACCACGCGCGGGCGGGCTGCCCGCGTCGAGTCCGCTCCGCTGTGGGCCACGATCGGCGATCTCCGTCGTACGCGGCCGCTCGCGCCGTCACTACGGGCGAGTTCGAGCCCGCGGGCGCCTGTCCCTTGGACGACGGCGGCTCGCCGGGGATTCACGCGACCGCGGTCCGCTCCGTCGTCGCGGCCGGCGGGGCGCCGGGCGGCCGCGGCCGGCGCGGGCCCGGCGTGAATCGGGTGGTCCCGGCTTAGCGGTGCCGCGCCGGTTGCGCGAGGAAGTCCTCGACGGTGACGTACTCCGGCGCGCCCGCCGGGCGCGTCGTGCCGGCGAGCAGCAGCGAGACTCGGGTCGCGGGCCCGAGCGCGGGGGAGAAGCGCCCCGGATCGGCGGCGACCTTCCCCGCCATCCACGAGCGGAACGCCGCCAGCGCCGTCGAGTCGGCCGCCGTGGGCGGCTCGTGTGCCGCGTGGGCCAGCGTGACGTGGGCGCGGAAGTCGGCGTCGTAGCGGTCCGGCCGCTTGAGCCCGAGGTCGTTCAGCGCGCGCCGGGCGGCGACCACGGAGTCGCCCCACGCGGCGCTCGCGGGATGCAGCTCCACCGCCACCACCTGGCCGTCGTGTCCCAGCGTCACGATTTCGGGGGTGAACCGCACCGGGGCCACGGGCGCGACGAGCGCGTGGGCGCGGATCCGCCCGAGGTCCTCCGTTCGCCAGCCCGGGCCCACGTAGACCACGGTGACGTGCAGGTCGGGCACCTGCGTCCAGCGCAGGTCGGGGAAGCTCGCCGCGGCCTCGCCGAGCAGTGCGGCCCAGGCGCGGCCGAACGTCGAGTCGCCGA
>CAYNPF010000127.1:0-6537 GCA_964398895.1 uncultured bacterium | reverse complement strand
CTACAACCTGATCTATATCGTGGGCATCGTGTTCTTCACCTACTTCTACACCGCCGTCGTGCTGAACCCGAACGACCTGGCGGAGAACATGCGGAAGTACGGCGGCTTCATTCCCGGCATCCGTCCCGGCCGCAAGACGGCCGAGTACATCGACCGGGTGCTGTCGCGCATCACGCTGCCGGGGGCGATCTTCCTGGCGCTGATCGCCGTGCTGCCGGACGTGATCATGGCCAACACTCATGCGCGGTTCCTCGCGTTCGGCGGAACCAGCATGCTGATCGTCGTGGGCGTGGCGCTCGACACGTTGCAGCAGATCGAGTCGCACCTGCTCATGCGGCACTACGAGGGCTTCGTGAAGGGCGGCAAGATCCGCGGCCGCCAGAGGATGTAACGTTGCGTATCGTCATGCTCGGCGCTCCCGGGACGGGCAAGGGCACCCAGGGACGCCGGCTGGCCGCCGCCGGCCACTGCCCGCTGATCTCGACGGGGGAAATCCTCCGCGAGGCGGTGGCGCAGGCCACGCCGCTCGGGCTCGAGGCCCGGCGGCAGATGGACGCGGGGCGGCTGGTGGACGACCGGGTGATGATCGCGCTCGTCAGCGAGCGCCTGGCCCGGCCGGACACCGGCGAGGGGTTCGTGCTGGACGGGTTCCCGCGCACGGTGCCGCAGGCCGAGGCGCTGGACACCCTGCTGGCCGAACGCCGGCAGGAGATCGAGTCGGTGCTGTACCTGCAGGTGGACGAGGACCGGCTGGTCCGTCGCCTGCTGGGACGGCGGGAGTGCCCGGTGTGCATGCGGGCCTACAACCTGGAGGGGATGGCGCCGCGGGACGGACGTCACTGCGACGATCATCCGACGGTGGAGCTGCGGGTGCGGGCGGACGACAGCGAGGCGACGATTCGGCAGCGTTTCGAGGAGTACCGCGCCAAGACCGCGCCCCTGGTGGAGTACTACGAGGCGACGCATCGTCTGCGCCGGGTGCCCGGCACGGGACCGGCGGACGGCGTCTTCTCCGCGCTGTTGCGGGAGGCGGGACGTGTCCCGCCGGTGACGGCCTGACATGGTGTACCTGAGGGATCGGCGGGAGATCGAGGCGATCCGGGAGGCCGCGCAACTGGTGGCCCGGACGCTCGACTTGCTGGGGCGGGAGGTCCGCCCGGGCATGACGACCGCCGCGCTGGACCGGTTGGCGGAGACGTTCATCCGGGATCACGGCGGACGCCCGGCCTTCAAGGGCTACCGCGGGTTCCCGGCGACGATCTGCCCGTCGGTGAACGAGGAAGTGGTCCACGCCATCCCGGGGCCGCGGCGCCTGGAGGAGGGCGACGTGGTCGGAGTGGACGTGGGCGTGGAGATGGGCGGCTACTACGGTGACTCGGCCCGTACCTTCGCGGTGGGGAAGGTCAGCGACGAGGCCGAGCGGCTGATGCAGGTGACGCGCGAGGCCCTGATGGCGGGCATCGAGCGGGCCCGCGGCGGGAACCGGGTGGGCGACATCTCGCACGCGATCCAGACGTACGTCGAGCGTCACGGCTACTCGGTCGTGCGCTCGCTGGTGGGACACGGCATCGGGCGGGAGATGCACGAGGAGCCGCCGGTGCCGAACTTCGGACCGCCCGACCGCGGTCCGCGGCTGATGATCGGTCAGGTGCTGGCGATCGAGCCGATGGTGAACGTGGGGGGGGCGGACGTGGTCACGCGGGACGACGGCTGGACGGTGGTGACGAAGGACGGCACGCTGAGCGCCCACTTCGAGCACACCCTGGCGATCGGCCCGAACGGTCCCGAGATCCTGTCGGTGGCCGAAGGACGGTAGAGAGGAAGGCACTTGGCGAAAGAGGAAGGCATCCAGGTCGAAGGCACCGTGGTCGAGCCGCTGCCGAACGCCTCGTTCCGGGTCGAACTGGAGAACGGGCACAAGGTGCTGGCCCACATCTCGGGCAAGATGCGGATGCATTTCATCAAGATCCTGCCGGGCGACAAGGTCACCATCGAGCTGTCGCCGTACGACCTGTCGCGCGGTCGGATCGTGTACCGCTACAAGTAGGCGGGCAGCGGACCCGGACCCGCCTGCCGCGGGCACCCCACCAGGGGCGCCTCCGCGCCGCACGGGCCGGGGCAAGGGAGCCGGAAGCACGGGTCCCGACGGAGGCTTGGCGATGAAGGTTCGTACTTCGGTGAAGAAGATCTGCGAGCACTGCAAGGTGGTGCGTCGCGATGGCGTGATCCGCGTGATCTGCAAGCGCAATCCGCGGCACAAGCAGCGTCAGAAGTAGCGAAGGAGGCGTTTCGTGGCACGCATTGCCGGCGTTGATCTGCCGAACGACAAGCGGATCGAGATCGCGCTGACCTACGTCTACGGCATCGGTCGCGCGACCGCGCGCAAGATCCTGGACACGGCCGGCGTCTCGGGCGACATCCGGGTCAAGAACCTGACCGACGAAGACACCGGAAAGCTGCGCACCATCATCGAGCGCGACTACAAGGTCGAGGGTGCGCTGCGCAGCGAGATGGCGATGAACATCAAGCGCCTGATGGACATCGGCGCCTATCGTGGCCTGCGCCATCGCCGCAGCCTGCCGGTGCGGGGCCAGCGGACCAAGACCAACGCGCGGACCCGCAAGGGGCCGAAGAAGACCGCCGGCGTGATGAAGCGCACGGTCGCCAAGCCTGCGCCCAAGAAGTAACCGTCTGAGGAGGTATCGAGTGCCTGAGGTCAAGAAGACAAAGAAGCGCGACCGCAAAGTGAGCGCCAACGGCGTGGCTCACGTGCAGGCGAGCTTCAACAACACGATCGTGACGATCACGGACATGGACGGAGCCGTGATCACCTGGGCGAGCGCGGGCAAGGTCGGCTTCAAGGGTTCCCGCAAGAGCACGCCGTTCGCGGCGCAGATCGCCGCGGAGGCCAGTGCCCGCGAGGCCATCAACCTCGGCATGAAGCGCGTCGAGGTCTGGGTCAAGGGCCCGGGCGCGGGGCGCGAGGCGGCCATCCGTTCGCTGCAGGCGGCGGGGCTCGAGATCTCGGCCATCAAGGACGTCACCCCCATTCCGCACAACGGTTGCCGCCCGCCCAAGCGGCGCCGGGTCTAGGAGAGCGCCATGGCAGTCGAACAGGACGCGCGCTGCCGCAAGTGCCGGCGCGCCAACATGAAGCTCTTCCTCAAGGGCGCCCGCTGCAACACGGACAAGTGCGCGCTCGAACGCCGCGCCTACGCCCCGGGAGAGCATGGCAAGAGCCGCAGGATCAAGGAGACCAACTACGGCGTGCAGCTGCGCGAGAAGCAGAAGGCCCGCCGGATGTACGGGATCCTCGAGCGGCAGTTCCGCAACTACTTCGAGAAGGCGGCCGAGTCGAAGGGCGTCACCGGTGAGGTGCTGCTCCAGATGCTCGAGCGTCGTCTCGACAACGTCGTCTACCGGCTGGGCTTTGCGGTGAACCGCAGCCAGGCCCGGCAGCTCGTCCGTCACGGCCACCTGAGCGTGAACGGTCGCAAGGTGGACATCCCGTCGTTCCTGGTGAGGCCGGGCGACGAGGTGGCCGTGCGCGAGTCGAGCCGGAAGCTGGTCGTGATCGAGAGCTCGCTCGAGTCCCGCAAGGGGCAGAGCGCGCCGGCCTGGCTCGAGCTGAGCCCCGAGCGGATGGCGGGTCGCGTGCTGAGCATTCCGACGCGCGATTCCATCCCGACCCCGATCAACGAACAGCTCATCGTCGAGCTCTATTCGAAGTAAGCTGCGCCTTCTCCTCTGGGAGGCTCCCTGATGAAGTGGAAGAATCTGACCATGCCGAAACAGGTGGTCGCGGACCCCGGCAATACTACCGGGTACGGCAAGTTCGTCATCGAGCCGCTCGAGCGGGGGTTCGGCATCACGCTGGGCAACGCGCTGCGGCGCGTGCTGCTGTCGTCGCTGCAGGGCGCGGCGATCACCGCCGTGCGCATCGAGGGTGTCCTGCACGAGTTCTCGACCCTGCCCGGGGTGATCGAGGACGTGACCGAGATCATCCTCAACCTCAAGCAGGTGCGCCTGAAGCTGCACGGTGACGGGCCGAAGCGCGGCCTGTTCGAGGCCAACGGCAAGCGCGAGGTCAAGGCCGGCGACCTGCAGGCCGACCCCGACGTCGAGGTGCTGAACCCCGACCTCCACATCGCCACCCTGAACCGGGACGGCGACCTGCGCATGGAGGTGGACCTCAACGGCGGGCGCGGCTACGTGTCGGCCGACCAGCACTCGCAGACGGATCGCCCGATCGGCGTGGTTCCGATCGACTCGCTGTTCTCGCCGGTGACCAAGGTGAACTACCACGTCGAGGCCACGCGCCTCGGCCAGCGGATCGACTACGACAAGCTGACCCTCGAGGTGTGGACCGACCAGAGCATCCTCCCGGCCGACGCGATCGCCTGGGCGGCCAAGCTGCTGCGCGACCACTTCGAGATGTTCATCCACTTCGAGATCGAGCCGGTGATCGAAGGGGAGGAGGAGGAGGATCCGCAGCTCGCCCTCGCGCGCCGGCAGCTGGAGAAGAGCGTCGAGGAGCTCGAGCTGTCCGTGCGCTCGAGCAACTGCCTGCGGGCGGCGGAGATCAAGACCATCGGCGACCTCGTCGTCAAGAGCGAGTCGGAGATGCTCAAGTACCGCAATTTCGGCCGGAAGTCCCTCAAGGAGATCCAGGACCTGCTGGCTGAGATGGGCCTGAGCTTCGGGATGGACCTGAGCCGGTTCTACCAGCCCAAGACGCCGCCGACGGTCGAGGGCTGAACCGGACAGCGGGATGACGCGGCCGGCCGGGCCGGCCGAAAGGGAATCGGACTGACATGCGACACCGCAAAGACCATCGCAAGCTGAGCCGCACCGCGTCCCATCGGCGCGCCGTGCTGCGCAATCTCGTCACGGCGCTGTTCCAGTACGAGCGCATCGAGACGACCGTCGAGAAGGCCAAGGAGTCGCGCCGGCTCGCCGAGCGACTCATCACCTTCGCCAAGCGCGGCGACCTGGCGGCCCGCCGCCACGTGGCGCGCTTCGTCATGCGGCCGGCGGTCACGGCCAAGCTGTTCGCCACGATCGCGCCGTGGTACGCCGAGCGGCAGGGCGGATACACGCGCATCGTGCGTATCGGGCGCCGCCTGGGCGACGCTGGCGAGACGGCCTATCTCGAACTGGTGAAGACCGCCGAGCAGAAGGAGAAGGAGCGCAAGGACCGGATCGCCTCCGCCGAGGCTCGCGAGAAGGCGCTCAAGGGCGAGGACCGGAAGAAGCCCAAGAAGGCGACCGAGGAGAAGGAAGAGGAAGCGGGGGCCGAAGAGAAGCCCAAGCGCGGCGCGCGTCGCCACGGCGAGGGCGGCCCGGTGGGCCCGGCCAAGAAGCGCACGCGCACCGGAGTCAAGACCGGCTAGCGGCGCCCGCATCGCGGAGTCGGCACGCGCGGGCGGAAGGTGTCCCCTCCGCCCGCGCTTTCGCTCCGGCCCCGGTGCGTCGCTCCCGCCCCGTCCCGTCCCATGATCCCGCTCCCGGCGCTGATCCTCGCCCTCGGCCTGTCCGGCGCCGGGGCGCTGCCCGTGGCTCCGGCCGCGACGGTCGCGCCCGACACCGTCGTCGAGCGCTCCGACTGGCTGTGGGTCACCCGCGGCACGCTGGTGGACTCGGTGGCCATCGAGCGCATGGTGCGCCGCGCCCGGGCGGCCGGCGTGCGCGGGCTGCTCGTGCAGGTCGTGGGGCGCGGCGACGCGTTCCACCGCTCGGACCTGCTGCCGCGCTCCGAGGCGCTGGGGCGCCGCAACCGCGATCCGCTCGCCCTGGTGCTGGAGCGGGCGCATGCCGCGGGGCTCGAGGTCCACGCGTGGATGAACTGCCTGCTGGTCTGGTCGGCGCCGCGCCCGCCGCGTGATCCGCGGCACGTGCTGAACGTCCATCCCGACTGGGTGGCCCACCTGCCGGACGGCCGCTCGATGGCCTCGTTGAGCGCGGCCGAACGCCGGCAACTCGGCGTCGAGGGGGCCTACCTGAGTCCCGCCCGGCCGGCGGTGCGCTCGTGGATCGCCGCCATCGCCGCCGAGATCGCGTCGCGCTATCCGGTGGACGGCATCCACCTCGACTACATTCGCGAGCCCGGACGCTTCGCCGGCCTCGACGCCGACGCGCGCGCGCGCTTCGCCCTCGAGTACGGCGCCGATCCGGCGCGCTTCGCGCTGGAGCCGCCCGCGCACCGCGCCCAGCTCGACTCGGCATGGGCCACGTTCCAGCGGGCCCAGGTCACGGCGGTGGTGAGCGAGGTGCGGGATTCCCTGACCGCGGTCCGGCCCGGGCTGGTGCTGAGCGCTGCCGTGCTCGCGGACACGACCACGGCGGAGCGACGCCACGCCCAGGAATGGCGCCGCTGGGTGCGGTCCGGTCTGCTCGACCGCGTCTTCGTCATGTGCTATGCCACGTCCGTGCAGACGGTCCTAGAGCAGATGACGGCCTACGCCGACGAGCTGGGCACGACGAACGTCGTGCCGGGCATCGCCGTCTACAATTCGCGCGCGGCCACGGCCGCGGCCA
>CAYNPF010000126.1:0-6672 GCA_964398895.1 uncultured bacterium | reverse complement strand
AGGTCTTCGGGGTGCTCGGCGACCTCGGGATCGAGGTTGTTCATGAGCATGCGCAGCGCCGCCTCCTGCGCCCAGCCCTTGCACGACATCGCGGTGCCGCGGGCGGCGCGCACGACGCGCGGTCCGGCGTTCGGGTTCATCGGATCGCTACCTCCTCGAGCCGGGCGCCCCGCGGCGTCCGACGCGGTCACGGGTTGTCCTCGGGCGGACCCCCGGCGGGCGGCGTCGTCTCGACGCCGAGGAAGCGCGCCGCCTCCGCCGCCAGCGCGCGCGCATCCCGGCTCCGTTCCGGCACGACCGGCAGCGACTCGAGGAAGGCTCGCCGGTAGGAGGCCCGGACCAGCCGCGGGTCGCAGACCACCAGGACGCCGCGGTCGTCACCACGGCGGATGAGCCGACCCACCCCCTGCCGGAAGCGCAGCACCGCCTCGGGCACCGCATCGTGTTGGAACGGCTCGAGCCCCTGTTCGCGCAACCGCTCGCCCCGCGCCTCGACCAACGGCTCGTCCGGCACGGAGAACGGCAGCTTCGCGACCACCAGGATCTCGAGCGCCTCGCCCGGGAAGTCCACACCTTCCCACAGGCTCTGGACCCCGAGCAAGACGGCGCCGCGCGCCAGCCGGAAACGCTCGGCCAGCAGGCTGGCCGGACCGTCCCATTCCTGCGCCAGCAGCGGTCCCGCGCCGCCCGGGCCCTCGAGCAGCCGCTCGCGCACCCGGCGCAGCCGCTCGTGGGCCGTGAACAGCACGAGCTGGTTGCGACCGGTGGCCCGGGCCAGCGCGCCGACCACCTCGCTCACCGCCGTGGCCTCGTCGCCCTCGCCCTCGTAGGCGAACACCCGCATCTGCCGCGCCAGCGGGAACGGCGACGGATACGAGGCGGTCTCGTAGGGCATGCCCCAGGACTCGCCGAGGCCCAGCCGCTCGGCCAGGAAACCGAAGTCGCCGGCGCTCGACAGGGTCGCCGAGGTGAGCACCGCGGCGCGCGCGCGACCGATCACCAGGCGCCGCGCGTGCTCGCCGGCGCTCACCGGCATCCCGTGCAGCTCCACGCCGCGCCCGCTGGCGCTGCGCCAGTAGACCCACTCGCGGCTGGTCGCCTCGGCGAGGTGGTCGAGATCCTCCCCCAGCCGCGCGAAGCGCCCGGCCACCTGCTCCAGCTCGCCGCTCAATTCCTCGGCCGCCGCTCCGCCGCCCAGGCTCCCGACCTCCTCGGCCAGCAGGTGCAGCGAGCGCGTGAAGCGCTGGCAGTGCGACAGCACGGCCTCCAGCGGCTCGAGGTCCCGACCCAGCAACTCGCCGACCGAGCGGTAGCGTTCGCGCGCCCCGTAGACGGCGTGGCGCTCGCCCCGCGGCTCGATGGCGGCGAAGAAGCGATCGGCGTCCCGTCGCGCCTCGCCGACGCGCCGGGTCAGCGCCTCGAGTTCCTCGCGCTCGGCCCCGGGCTCACCGCGCGCGGCGAACAGCGGGAGCGCGAAGCCCCGCACGCGCGCCAGCAGCCCGCCCGGACCGCCCTCCGTCCCGTCGTCGCCGCGCGCCAACCGGGCGCCCCGCCGACCGCGCGCCGTCCCCGAGCCCAGCAGGCGCAGCGTCTCCTCGAGGCGGTGGCGCGACGCCGTGACCTCGAGCTGCCCCAGCAGCACGCCCTCGAGGCGGTGCGCCTCGTCCACGATCAGCACGTCGAAGTCGGGCAGCAGCCCGTCCACCTCGCCGGACAGCGCCAGCAGCGCGTGGTTGACGACCACGATGCGCGCCTGCGCGGCGACGCGGCGGGCGCGCACCCAGTAGCACTCGCGCCCCTTGCGGCAGGTGAGCAGCGTGCAGGCGTGCGGATCGGCGCCCAGCCGCGCGCGCATCCGGCGCATCGCCTCGGGGTCCGAGGCCGGGAAGCGGTCGAGATCGCCCTCCTCGTCGTCCGCCGCCCAGCGCCGCAGCTCCTCGAGCGTCTCCTCCTCCTCGGCCCCGGCGCCCGTGGCCTGCGCCAGCGCCCGCGGGCAGAGGTAGTTCTGCTTGCCCTTGAGCCGGGCGCAGGGCAACCGCAGATCGAGCGTCTCGAGCAGCGCCGGCAGGTCGCGCTCGTAGAGCTGGTCCTGCAGCGAGCGCGTGCAGGTCGCCACCACCACACGCTCGTGCCCGGCGGTGGCGTGCAGCACCGCCGGCAGCAGGTAGGCCAGCGACTTGCCGACGCCGGTCGGCGCCTCGGCCAGCAGCGTGCCGCCGCGCTCGACGACGCGGGCGATGTCCGCCGCCAGCCGCCGCTGCACCGCGCGCTCCTCATAGCGCGGCCAGCGCTGCGCCAGCTCCCCTCCCGGCGCCAGCAATGTCTCCACCCTGCGGACCAGCGACACGCGCCCTCCCTCCGGGACGCATTATCCACGGATCGCGCCGCGACGCACGCGACGCCGCCGGCGCGCTCAGAAGGTGGAGACGAGCCGCAGGTGGATCTTGCCCTCGAGCACCCCGTGGCCCGGGGCCATGCCGTAGTCCACCCCCACGAGGCCGCCGGCCGCCTCGAGCCGCAGGCCGAAGCCGAACCCGTCGCGCTGCAGCTCCTCGAGCCGGTCTCCCCCGCCATCCAGCGCCAGCCGCGTGCGCATCGCGGCGTGGTCCCAGAACAGGAACACGCGCTGCCCGTAGCCGCCGAGGAACCAGCGCCACTCCAGCCGGCCGAGCAGGTAGCGGTCCACCAGGAAGGCCTCTTCGTCCCAGCCGCGCAGGCTCGTCGCCCCGCCCAGGGGGTAGCGATCGTAGACCGGCAGGACGCGCTCCGAGCTGAACCGGCCGGCGCCGGACAGCTCCAGCGTCAGACCGGCGCTGCGTCCCAGCGGTCGGTGCCACTCGGCGGCCAGCGTCACCGCCGAAGCCCGCGCGCTCCGCTCGCCGCTCGGCCGCAGGATCTCGCGCTTGAACGACTGCGCGGCCTCGAGCCGGGTGCGGGTGCCGCGCCGCGGCGCCGCCGGCTCGTCGAGCGCCGTGCGCTCCAGCGCGAAGGTCGTGCTCTGGATCTCGGCCCGCTCCACGGTTCCGGCCTCCTGCACGACGCGCTGCTGCTCGTAGCCCGCCTCGAGCCGCTCCTGCGCGCCCACGGCGATGCGGGCGTTGCCGCCCCAGCGCGTCCGCGTGTAGGTCGAGTCGCGCACCTGCTGCGCCAGCACGCCCTCGAGGCGCAGCGGCGTGCCCAGCAGCGCCGGCTCCACGTAGTGCGTCTCGAAATCGGAGCGCTGCCGGCCCGGCGCCTCCCAGCGCAGGGTCGCCGCGCGCCCGGTGCCGAGCAGGTTGCCCAGCTCGAGGCGCACCAGACCCGCCGTACCGGCGTCGCCCTGGAAGCCGGCCACCGCCTCGAAGCGGTTGTACTTCGGCTCCTCCACCCGGTAGACGAGCTGGGCCCGCGACCAGTCCGGCTCGCCCTCCAGCCCCTGGAACGAGACGGCGCGGAACAGCCCGAACTGCGCCAGGCGATCGCGTCCGGTCAGCGCCGCCGCCTCGTCCCACGGACGCCCCGCCAGACGGCCGGCCGCCCGCACCGCCACGTCCCCGCGGGTGGCGCGCAGGCCCTCGATGCGCACGCGCGAGATGGTCACCAACGGCCCGCGCTCGCCCGCGAAGCGCACGCTCACCGCGCGCTCGCGATCGTGCACCACCGTGTCGGCCTGGAAGCGGCTCAGTTCCAGGCGCGCGTAGGGGTGGCCCGCGCCGGCCACCGCGCGCAGCGCCCGCTCGCCCGCGGCCCCCACGGCCTCCGCGGCCGCGACGTCCCCGACGCGCAGCGGCAGCGCCGCCGCGAACGCCGCCGAGTCGGCCGCATCGGGCGCCTCGATCCGCAGCTCGCGCACCCGATGGAGCGGACCCTCCAGCGCACTCAGCGCCAGGCTCGCGCGATCGGGCGTCCAGCCGCCGGCCACCCGCGCCTCGAGGTAGCCGAGCGCCTGCAGGCGCGTGGCCACGCGGCCCAGCGCCTCGGCCAGCGCGCTCGAGTCGCCCGGCGCGCGCAGCGCCGGCGCGGCCAGGGCCTCGACCTCGCGCGGCGACAGCACGCTGCCGCGGTAGTCGAGCCGCGCGGCGGCCCGCGCGCCGCCGGCGGCGACGAGCAGGGCCGCGACCAGGATCGCCGCCGGGCGCCGCATCAGAAGAAGGCCCTCAGCTCGGCCCGCCCGGTCACCAGCGGATCGCGGCCGGTCCGCTCGCGCGCCGACAGGGTCAGCCCGGCGGTCGTGCTCTCGTGCACGCGATAGTCCAGCCGCGTGCTCGCCTCCCAGCGCGGCGTGCCGACGTCGGTGGCGGTCGGCAGCAGGCTGACCTCGTCCGGTCCCGACACGAACGCGCGGCGCAGCGTGACCTCGGCGCGGCCCCGGCGCCCCAGCGCGTAGCCGAGGTCCGGGCCGAAGCGCACGGTGCGCGTGTAGAGCGGGCGCCCCTCCGGTCGCGAGCGCGAGAATTCCAGCACCCCCACGGCGCGCAGGCGGGCATCGGGCGTGTAGACGAGTCGGACGGTCGCCGACTGCTCCTCGAGCGTGCGCGCGTAGGCGGCCCCGGCGCCCGCGCGCTGCGCCGCCTCGCGCCGCCGCAGCGCCAGCTCGACCTCGCTGCTCACCGCGCGCCCCGGGCGGGTCCGCCAGCGCCCGCTCAGGTTGCGCTCGTCCAGCGTCTGCGCGAAGTCCTCGTAGGAGCGGTCGCCGCTCACCCGGCGCTCGGCGCGCAACCGCAGCGCCGCCACCCGCGAGTCCGGCAGCAACTCCGCCTCCAGCCGCTGCAGCACCGTCGCCTTCGACAGCCCGGCGTCGCCGAGCGCCGCCCCCGGCGGCAGGAAGGGATCGAGCGTGTGCAGTTCGCCGCGCCGCCTCGTCTCGCTCTCGAAGTCGAAGCCCAGCCGCGTGCCCCGCCAGCGCCCCGGCGCCGGCGCCTGCCACTCGGCCCGCGCGCTGGTCGCGGCCCGCGCCACCTGCGCCAGCGTCTCGCTCACCGTCACCACCACGTCGTAGGCCCCGGTGCCGACGTAGTTGCCGAGCGCGTCGTAGGCGCCCTGGCCCGGCCCGACGTAGACCACGCCGCGGCTCTTCTGGTACTCGCCCTCGCCGGTGATCTCCAGGTTGAGCTGCCCGCGCAGACCGCGGTGCGGCTCCTCCCCCTTGAGCCGCAGGCTGGCCAGGTCGCTGCGACCGTGGCGCGCGCTGGCCAGGGGCGAGAGCACGCGCCGTTGCAGGTCCAGCGCCCCGCTCAGGCGGCGCTCGGCCGGGCTCTCCAACGCCAGCCGCACGGTGCGCGCCTCGTACTGGTCCACGAACGCCTCACCCGCGAGGCTGGCGTCGCGCCGCAGGCTCCAGCCCGCCGTCGCCCGCCAGTGCCCGCTCGCGGGACTGCGCAGCTCCACGCCGCCCTCGCGGTAGCGGCTGCCGGTGCGCACCGTGTCCCCCGGGTAGGTGCGCTCGTCGCTGGTCCCGGTCAGCGCCGGCTCCAGCCACGGCAGGTGCAGGCGCAGCTCGCCGCTCCAGCGCTCGCGGCCGCCGTCGCCGTGGCCGAGGCCGTCCTGGTGCGCGTCGGCCCGCGCCCAGCTCCCCTGCGCCGCCAGCCGCCCGTCGCGACGCCAGTCCACCTGCCGGCGCCACGAGGAGAAGCCGTCCGGCGTGGTGAGCCGCCCCAGCGTCGCGCGCAGCTCGCCGCTCGCGCGCGGCCGCACGAAGCCGGTCACCTCCACGCGCCGGGCGTGATCGAGGTCGCCACCGGCGGCCAGGCCCCAGTCCTCCTGCTCGAACGGCCGCTCGAGGCGGGTGAACGGTTCGAAGTGCCGGTCCACGGTGCGCGCCGCCACCGACAGCCCCCCCGCGCCGAGCCAGCCCGGCAGCTTCCCCTCCAGCGCCGCGCCCACGCGGGCGGCCGTGCCGGTGTGCGAGGCGTCCTCGCGGCTCGAGAAGGTGTTGGGGTCCAGCTTCGAGGCGGCCCCCTCCACCTCGAGCCGCAGCGGTCCCACGTGACCGCCACCGCCGGCCGCCCACAGCACGTGCGACTCGGCCAGGGGCAGCGCGCGGCCCACGCGGTAGCTCCCCAGCCCCGATCCCACCCAGCGGTAGGCGGTGCCACCGGTGGCCAGCGTGGAATCGGCGTAGTCGCCGCGGCCCGCGCCGACCGCGGCGAAGACCACGGCGAAGTCGCCCGAGTCGGGCCCCGCGTAAGCGTAGACCAGCGTGCGGTCCGCGGTGCGCACCGAGTCGTAGTCGCCCCCCGTCGCGGTCACGCCGTCGCCCAGCGCCCGGCCCGCCGAGTCGCCGGCCGCCGCCAGCACCGCGAGGTCCTCCCGGCTCAGCGTCAGGTCGAGCGGCCGGCCCTTGTCGTCGCTCTCGCTCATCACCTCGGTGTGCAGGCCGAAGCGCGAGCCCTGCCAGCGGCCGGCGGCCGCCACCAGGTTCCGCTTGTAGCGGTCGAGCGCGTACTGGTAGTCCACGGTGATGCGGGAGTTCGCCCCGATCGGGCGGCGGTTCGTGAAGGTGATGCGCCCGCGCTCGTAGTCCATGGCGTAGTCCGCACCCTCGCCGCGGGACAGGCGCACGCCGTCCAGGGTCACCGTCTCGCTGCCGGCCACCACCGAGATGCCGGCGTTGCCGTCGCGGTCGAGCAACTGGTACGGCCCCTGCTGTCCCTCGGTGCCGTAGAACTGCATGCGGCGGTACTCGCCCTGGGC
>CAYNPF010000125.1:0-6680 GCA_964398895.1 uncultured bacterium | reverse complement strand
AACGTCGTGCCGGGCATCGCCGTCTACAATTCGCGCGCGGCCACGGCCGCGGCCAAGATCAAGGGCGCGGTGGAGCTGGGCTACCGGGCGGTGGCGCTGTACTCCTACGACGCGCTCGACGCCCAGCCGGGCTACTGGGACGCGCTCGCCGGTTTCCTCGGCGCGCGTCCGGCGGTGACCGGCGCCGGGGAGCCCCGATGAGCGAATCGCTCCCGCCGCCGGCCGCGGTTCCCGCCGGGGTCCGCGAGGACCTGCGCAACATCGCCATCATCGCCCACGTGGATCACGGCAAGACCACCCTGGTGGACGCCATGCTCTGGCAGAGCGGCGTGTTCCGCGAGAACCAGGAGGTGGTCGAGCGGGTGATGGACTCGAACGACCTCGAGCGCGAGAAGGGCATCACCATCCTCGCCAAGAACACGGCGGTGCGGCACGGGGGCACCAAGATCAACATCGTGGACACCCCGGGCCACGCCGACTTCGGGGGCGAGGTCGAGCGCACCCTCAAGATGGTGGACGGCGTGCTGCTGCTGGTGGACGCCAGCGAGGGTCCGCTGCCGCAGACCCGCTTCGTGCTGCGCAAGGCGCTCGAGCTGGGCCTGCCGCCGATCGTGGTGATCAACAAGATCGACCGCAAGGACGCGCGCCCGCAGGAGGTGCTCAACGAGGTCTACGACCTGTTCATCGACCTCGACGCCAGCGAGGAGCAGCTCGACTTCCCGGTGCTCTACACGATCGCCCGCGACGGCATCTGCCGCCTGCAGCCGGACGGGCCCGACCTGCGCCTGGCGCCGCTGTTCGACGAGATCCTGCGCACCATCCCGGCCCCGCGCTACGAGCCGGCGATGCCGCTGCAGATGCTGGTGCTGAACCTCGACTACTCCGACTACGTCGGCCGCCTCGCGATCGGCCGCATCGTCAACGGCCGCGTGCAGTCGCGCCAGGACGTGGCGCTGGTGCGGCTGGACGGTCAGGCGGTGCGCACGCGGGTCACGAACCTCTACGTCTTCGAGGGGCTGGAGCGGGTGGAGGTGGACGAGGCGGGGCCGGGCGACATCGTCGCCCTGGCCGGCTTCTCCGAGGTCAACATTGGCGAGACCATCACCGACCCGCTCAATCCCCAGCCGCTGCCCATGCTGAAGGTGGACGAGCCCACCGTCAGCATGCTCTTCCAGGTCAACACCTCGCCGTTCGCCGGGCAGGAGGGGCGCTACGTCACCTCGCGCAACCTCAAGGAGCGGCTGGAGCGCGAGCTGCTCACGAACGTCAGCCTGCAGGTCGAGCCGGGCGACACGCCCGACGTCTTCAAGGTCTCCGGCCGCGGCGAGTTCCAGATGGCCATCCTGATCGAGATGATGCGACGCGAGGGCTACGAGCTGGCCGCCAGCAAGCCCGAGGTCATCACCCGCGAGGTGGACGGGGTGCGGATGGAACCGGTCGAGAAGCTGGTCATCGACTGCCCGGAGGAGTACGTCGGCGTGGTGACGCAGAAGGTCGGCACCCGGCGCGGGCGGATGCTCAACATGGTGAACCACGGCACCGGCCGCGTGCGTCTGGAGTTCGGCATCCCCTCGCGCGGGCTCATCGGCTTCCGCAGCCAGTTCCTCACCGACACGCGCGGCACCGGGCTGCTCAACCACCTCTTCGAGGGCTACGAGCCCTGGTACGGCGACATCCCGCACCGGGTGACCGGGGCGCTGGTCGCCGACCGCCCGGGCAAGATCACCGCCTACGCCATCGAGCACCTGCAGAATCGGGGCGAGATGTTCATCGAGCCCGGCGAGCGCGTCTACGAGGGCATGATCGTGGGGGAGAACACCCGCGAGGAGGACATTGACGTCAACATCGTCAAGGAGAAGCGTCTGACCAACATGCGTTCCTCCACCTCCGACGAGGGCGTGTACCTCTTCCCGGTCCACCGCATGTCGCTCGAGCAGGCGCTCGAGTGGGTGCGCGAGGACGAGCTGCTCGAGGTCACGCCGACCAGCCTGCGGCTGCGCAAGCGCGTCCTGCCCGCCAACCTCCGCCCGAAGTACTGGCAGAAGGGCTGAGCGGCCCCCCGGTCCGCCTCCCGGTGGCCGGCGGCGGTCCCGATCTACCAGTCCGCCTCGCCGTTCGGGGCCATCCCGAGCCGTCCCGGCGTTCGGGGCCATCCCGATCTCCCGGTCCGCCCCGCCGTTCGGGGCTATCCCGGTCCGCGACGCGCAGTTGCCCCGGCTGCCGGCTCCGCTTTCGCCTCAAGCCCGGGAGGCCGTCTGCCGATGATGTGACGGAGACCTCCACCCTCACTCTCGGAGAGACATGGACGCCGAAATGCAGTCCCCAGGGATGCGGGCCGGGAATCAGGACGTTCCCCGGGCCACGCCGTCCGCGACGGGCTCCTCCGGAGACACCGTCAGCTTCCTCCTCGGTCGGGGGGCGCAGGCCCACCGCGACTCGCGTCGCATCAGCGCCGGCCTCGCGGTGCTCGCCGTGCTGGCCGTCGCCCTGGTCAACGTGGGCGTGTACCAGAACGCCCAGCATCACCTCGTGCCCGAACGCTGGAGCCAGCTCGCCGCCTGGACCGAGGCGAGCCGCGACGAGGCCCGCGACGTGGCGGCTCGGCTGCGCAACGAGGCGGGATTCGTCGTGGACCAGCCACAGGTCCGCGCCGCGATCCTCGCCCTCGGTCCGCAGGCGCCGGCGTCCGCGCGGCAGTCGCTGCAGGCGGCGTTCGACCGGGCCGGGGAACGCTTCGGCTTCCACTCGGTGTGCGTGTTCGACGCCGCCGGGCGCCCGCTGCTCACCGACGCGGCCAACGTCGGCCACGAGTTCGACCGTCGCGCCGCGCTGGCGCGCCAGGTCGCGGCCGGCGGTGCGGACGCGGAGGTGTGGGCCGAGGACGGCAGCCTGCGGGCGCTGGGTCTGGGTGTGCCGGTGACGCGTCCGGGGCGGCCCACGGCGGTCGTCGTCTTCGAGGCCCACGACCAGGACGCGCTGGCGCCCGCGGTGGACCACTGGCCGGGCTTCGGCCCGTCGGTGGGCACCTACCTGGTGCGCAAGCGTGGCGACCAGGTCCAGTATCTGTCGCCGCCGCCCGGCAGCCCGGCGCTGCGAGCCGGCGACCGCGTTCCCGAGTCCTCGCGCTTCGCGCGGGCGGCGGCCATGGCCGTCGAGGGCGTGGAGACCAGCATCCTGATGGCCGACGGCGCCGGTCGCCGGCAGGCGATCGTGACGCGCTACCTGCCCGATCTAGGCTGGGGCATCGTCGGGCAGGCCGACCGCTCCGAGCTGACCAAGGGCATGGAGGTCACGCTCTACGGTCTGCTGGTGTTCGACGGGGCCCTGCTGCTGCTCGCCATCATCGCCGTCTGGCTGTGGCGCCGGCAGTACAAGTCGGGCCTCGCGCGGCGCGAGATGGAGGTCACGCAGAGGCACGCCGAGCGGGTGCGCGCGGTCTTCGACACCGCCTTCGACGCCATCGTCACCTTCGACGCGGTCGGGCACGTGCGCAGCGTGAATCGCGCGGCCCAGGACCTGTTCGGGCACTCCACCGCCGAGCTGGACGGCCAGCCCATCCACCGCTTCCTGCACTGGGGCAGCGCGGGACGGCCCACCAACGAGCTGCCGGCGGTCGGTACGGTGGTGCGGGCCGAGGCGCTGCGCGCCGACGGCAACGTGCTCCCGGTCGAGTTCTCGCTGGGCAGCTCGGGGGCGGGGGAGGAGCTGCAGTACTCGGCCATCGTGCGCGACATCAGCGAACGGGTCGAGGCGGAGCAGCGCATCGAGGAGTTCGCCCAGGGGCTGGAGGTCAGCAACCGCCGCCTCGAGGAGCTGAACGCCCAGCTCGAGGAGGCCTCGCGGCTGAAGAGCGAGTTCCTGGCCAACACCTCGCACGAGCTGCGCACCCCGCTCAACGGCATGATCGGGTTCCTGCAGCTCGTGCTCGACGGCATGTGCGACTCGCGCGACGAGGAGCGCGACTTCCAGCGCCAGGCGCTGGAGTGCTCGCGCCACCTGCTCGGGCTCATCAACGACGTGCTCGACATCGCCAAGATCGAGGCCGGCAAGCTGGCGCTCGAGATCACCCCGGTGGACCCGGCGGCGGTGTTCGACGAGGTCTACACCGTCACCCACGTCCAGGCGGCCCAGAAGGGCATCCGCCTGAACTTCGAACCGCCGGAGGAGAAGGACCTGCGCCTGCGCGGCGACTTCGGCAAGGTCAAGCAGATCCTCATCAACCTGGTGGGCAACAGCCTCAAGTTCACGCCCAAGGGTTCGATCACCGTCCGGGCGGTGCCGCACGTGGATCTCGGCCACTGCATGTTCGAGGTCGTGGACACCGGCATCGGCATCCCGCTCGACCGCCAGAAGATGATCTTCGAGAAGTTCACGCAGGCCGACGGCAGCACCACGCGCCGCTATGGCGGCACCGGGCTGGGTCTGGCCATCACCCGCAGCCTGGTCGAGCTCATGGGCGGCATCATCAACGTCCAGAGCGCCGGCGAGGGCAAGGGCACGCGCATGTACTTCTCGCTCCCGATGTGGAACGAGGAGGAGGAGACCACGCCGGACGAGGAGCACTCGGACCGCATCGAGGGGCCGGCCGGCGGCGCGCTGGTCATGGTGGTCGAGGACGACGCGGTCTTCCGCCGCTACCTCAGCGCGCTGCTGCAGGGGCACGGCTACCGCACGGTGGAGGCCCACAGCGCCGAGTCGGGCTGGGTGCTGGCGCGGCGGCTGCGGCCGTCCGTCGTGCTGCTCGACTACGCCCTGACCTGTGCTGAGAACGCCAACCTGCGCACCGGCTGGGACCTGGCCGAGCGGCTCACCACCGATCCGAAGACGCGGCACATCCCGCTCATCTTCGTGACCGGTTTCGAGGGCGAGCTGACCGGGAAGCTCAAGTCCACGGCCTTCGCCCGTCAGCCCGTGCACCTGATGAAGCCGGTCGAGGGCTCGGTGCTCATCTCCCGCATCCAGGAGCTGGTGGGCTCGATCCAGGGACGCGTCGTGCGGCTGCTGATGGCCGACGACGATCCGGCGGTCGGCGCCTACGTCCGCAAGGTGCTGCCCGAGGACCGCTTCCACGTCGAGTTTGCCTCGAACGGCGAGCAGTGCCTGCACGCGCTGCGCACGCAGCCCCGCGGGTTCGACCTGCTCCTGCTCGACCTCATGATGCCCGAGGTGAGCGGCTACGACGTGCTGCGCGAGATGACGCTGGCCGGTCTGGCCCCCGAGCTGCCCGTGCTGGTGCTCACGAACTTCCCCGAGCCGCGCAACGACGAGGAGCGCCGCCTGCTCGACCAGGGGCTGGTGCTCGATGTGTTGCCCAAGACCTCCGTGCACGAGAACCCGCAGCTCCTGCCCCACATCATCGACTGGCACCTCCAGGTGTCGGCCGAGGAGCGGGACGCGAGCGACGACGAAGGCGGCGAAGAGCCCCGGCGGGAGGCCGCATGAGGCACGCCCTGGTGGTCGAGGACGACGCCCACAACGCGACGTTGTTCCGCAAGTTGCTGGAGAAGCGCTGCGGCTGCACGGTCACGGTGACCGAGTCGGTGCAGGAGATCCTGGACGAGTGCCGCTCCGGCGGGGTGCAGATGGTGATCATGGACGTGTCGCTCAACAACACGCGCTGGGAGGGCAAGCCGATCAACGGCGTCGAGATCTGCCGCCTGCTCAAGCAGGATCCGGCGACCGCCGCCATCCCGGTGCTGCTGGCCACCGCGCACGCCATGCGCGGCGACGCCGAGACGCTGCTGGCCGAGAGCGGGGCCGATGACTACGTGGCCAAGCCGATCGTGGACCACGAGCAGTTCGTGGCCGGCGTTCGCTCCCGCCTGCCGGAGGCCGCGTGAAGCCGGTCAACGAGATCAAGGTGCTGGTCGTCGAGGACGACCCCTTCTTCCAGCGGGTGCTGGTGAAGCGGCTGCTGGCCGAGGGCTACCAGGTCTTCGCCGCCGCCGACGGGCGCGAGGGGATGAAGGCCATCGTCTCCTTCGAGCCCGACCTGGTCATCTCGGACTGGATGATGCCCGAGGTGGACGGCCTCGAGCTGTGCCAGTCGGTCAAGACCGGGCTGCGCGAGGCGGCCCCCTACTTCATCCTGCTCACCGCCAAGGGCGAGATCAGCAACAAGCTGCTGGCCCTGGACACCGGGGCCGACGACTACCTGGTCAAGCCCTGCGACCAGGGCGAGCTGATGGCCCGGGTGCGGGCCGGGCTGCGCATCGTCCTGCTCACCCAGGACCTGCGCCAGACCGTGCAGGAGCTGAACGTCGCCAACGCCGAGCTGCAGTGCGCCCGGGCCGAGGTCGAACGGCTGTCGCACGAGATGCTGCCCATCTGCTCGTTCTGCCGGAAGGTGCGGGACGCCGAGGGCAACTGGCACACGCTCGAGGAGTACGTGGCCCAGCGGACGCAGGCGGACTTCACCCACGGCATCTGTCCCGACTGCCGGATCGAGCACTACCCGGCCATCTCGCCGGAGCAGAAGAAGACGGCCTGAGCCGCCCGGTGCGCGGTTCCGTCGCGCCCGGCCGGGGTCGCTTGACCGGCCCGGTCGCGGCCCGCTAGACTGCTTCGCCTTCTCGATGTAGCCGTGACCGGGTCCACCCGGCCCGGCACCACGATCGTTCCTCGGTAGCTCAACGGTAGAGCATCCGGCTGTTAACCGGAGGGTTGTAGGTTCGAATCCT
>CAYNPF010000124.1:0-6687 GCA_964398895.1 uncultured bacterium | reverse complement strand
CGGCGAGCGGCAGGTGGCCTGGGACGGCGCCGACGCCGCGGGGCGGCGACTTCCCCCGGGCGTGTATCCCGTGGTCTTCACCGCCGCCGGGCGCCGCGCCTGCGCCCGGGTGGCCGTGGTTCGCTGAGCAGGAGATCGGGACAGCACCGCAACGCCGTCCGCGAGGGCGGGGAAGGAGGCACCGGAGATACCCACGGCATCACGTCCCCCGTCACGGCAGCACTCCGTGGTCGTCGGACCGGGTCGGCCGCGCCAGTCCCCCGGGTCGAACGCACCATCGTCCGAACGCGGAGCGGAGTCCAACCCCTCGGGTCCGCCGCCGGTTCCCCCGGCCCGCGACACGACCCGCGAAAGGACGAGTCCCATGAAGTCGTTGCGCATCGTCTTCCTGTCGCTTGCCCTGGCCCTCGTGGCGTCGACGGCGCTGGCCGCCGGCCGGCCGGAGCCAGGCACCTGGCCGGGCGCCAGCCTCGCCCGGAGTAGGCCGGCGACGGCCCATCCGGTGCTGCGCACCGCCTCGGGCATCACGTGGGCGGCGGCCAGTCCCACCTTCACCGGGACCGGCACGGTCAGTGTCGGAGGTCGCACCTTCACCATCGGCACTGACGCCTTCCCGACCATCCAGGCGGCCATTGACGCCGTGGATGCCGGTGGCACGGTCTGGGTGCTGCCGGGGACCTACAACGAGACGGCCGCGGGCCGTTACCTGTACGACGGATCCGGTCCGTACCAGTTCGGGATCTTCGTCGGCGCGGACAAGCCCAACCTCACCGTCATGGGGGTGGATGACGACGGCGTCGCCGTGACGAGTGCCGACGACGTGGTCTGCACCATCGACACGAATCCGACCAACTCCTTCGGCACGAGCGGGTTCTTCGTCGAGGGCGACCACACCACGTTCACCGGCCTCGGCGTGGGCACCAGCGCGTTGCCGTATGCCAACAAGTCCATCGAGGTCATCGGCAACGACTTCACGCTGTTGAATTCGGTGGTGGCGGATGCCGAGGGATCGGTCTACATCAACGACTGGCGCTGCGAGGCCGGCACTTCGACCGCGCACGTCGAAAGCTACCGGATCGAGGGCAACCAGTTCCATTCGGGCAACAGCCTGGACATCGCCAGCGGCCCGGGATGGAGCGGAGCCGTCTCCGGTCGGCGAATCCTGAACAACTCGTTCCAGTGCGTCGAGGGCGAGTACTGGCCTCCGATCAGCTTCAGCGGCACGACTCCCGACGTGGGGTGGTTTGTGTACCCCGTGGGCGGCGCGGTGATCACCGGCAACCACTTTGCCAACACCGATACGACCGGGCAGCACATCCGGGCCCGCGGCATCTACGACAACAGCCAGTTCGACTGGACGACGTACTGGGATGACAACACCTTCAACAAGGCGGCCTGCGTGGGTGCCGTGGTGCCCGGAACTCCGCGGCCCTATGCATACGGTGTCTTCACGAACGTGCGTCGCATCGGTGCGACCCTTCGGGGCGAGGTGGAGCACGTGGTGGCCGGCGACGTCGTGCTCGCGAAGGCGGGCACGTACACCGAGCAGGTGAGCATCACCACGAACGACGTCACCCTGCGGGGCGCGGGCAAGGCGAGCACCATCCTCGCCTCGCCGGCCACGCTGGCGACCTCGTTTGGGACCAAGAAGGCCGTGCTCACCGTGAACGGCGCGACGGGGGTGACGATCCGTGACCTCGCCGTGGACGGGCTCGGCATGGGCAACGCGAACTACCAGTTCGTCGGCGTGGCGTTCTGGAACGCGGGTGGGGCGCTGCTCGACGCGGACGTGACGCGCATCGAGGACGCGCCCTTCAGCGGCGTGCAGCACGGCGTGGCGATCTACGCCTACAACAGCACCGGTGGTCCCTACGGGCTCGAGGTCGGCGGCGTCACGGTCACCGACTTCCAGAAGAATGCCATGGCCCTCAACGGCACCGGGTTGACCGTCAACGTGCACGACTGCGTGGTGACCGGTGCCGGACAGACGACGGTGACGGCACAGAACGGCATCCAGATCGGCTACGGTGCCACCGGTTCGATCACCGACTGCGACGTGGCGGGGATCTACTACACCGGTCCGAGCTGGACGGCCTCGGGCCTGCTGCTGATGCCGGGCAGCCCCGTGACCGTGTCGGGGGGCTCGATCGCCGGTTGCCAGACCAGCATCTACTTCGAGGACGTCGCGGGCTCGGTGTCCGGCACGGAGATCACCGTGCCGCTCGCGGGCGGCATCGGTGCCTGGGGCATCGAGGTCTACAACACCCAGACGACCCTGGCTGCGAGGGCCGGTGCCAGCACGGGCACGGATCGCGTCCGGCCGCAGGCCCAGCCGTTCGCCGACGAACCGTCGGGCAACTCGGTCACGCTCGGCACGGCGGCCAGTCTGATGACCCTGGCGCTGCACGGCGGGTGCCTGACCGGTCCCGGGGTCACGGGGACCGAGGGTATTGACATCTTCTCGGATGGCGGCGGCCTGAGCGTGACGGCCGACGGCATGGAGATCACGGGCTGGGAGTACGGCGTCGGGGTGGGCGGTGCCGGCTCGCCGACCGTGGACATGACCCACAACGCCATCTTCGGCAACCTGGCGTACGGCTTCGCCCTGTACGGCTCATCGGGTACCTGCACCGCCGAGTACGATTGGTGGGGCGGGGCCGGTGGCCCCGGCGTGGGTGGCGCGAACCCGGCCGCGGGGGTGGACTACACGCCGTGGCTGATCGCCGGCACCGACCTGACCGCGGGCTGCGGCTTCGGCGCGCCGCCGGAGAACCAGATCCAGCCGGTGGCCCCGTCCACCTGCATCACGCCGGCGCACGAATGCGTGGCCGTTCCGGTGACGATCGCCCGCACCACGGGTGAGGGTGTGCGCGGCTACACCGTGGACGTGCAACTGGCGGGCGGGCTCACGCTGTGCGGTGCGGGGATCGCCGAGGGTGGCTACTTGAACTCGATCAGCACCACTGCGTACCAGGTGGTGGACAACGGTGGCGGCTCCTACACCGTGGACTGCGCCATCCTGGGCACCCCCTGCGGCGCGGTTGCCGTCAGCGGGACCCTGTTCACCCTCAACGTCGGCGGGAGCGGTACCGGCACCGGCACGGTGACGCTGAGCGCCGGCGAGCTGCGCGACTGCGACAATGCCACCGTGCTCTCGAGTCTCGGCGCGCCCGTCTCGATCACCGTGGATCACTCGGCCCCCGCGGTCATCACCGCGTTGGCGGCGGCACAGGTGAAGACGGGCAACGACGGCGACGGGACGACGAAGATCAACGTGAGCTGGCCGGCGGTGGAGTCGGAAGCCACGGTGCACGTCTATCGGGCCGACTTCGGTCACTACCCCGAGTACGACGACGACGGCGGCGCCGTGCCGGCCGTGCCGACGACGTACCCGCCGGGCACGGGCTGGACGCTGGCCGGCGACGTGGCCGGCGGCACCTCGCTGGCCGACGAGCCGCCGTCGCGGGGCTTCTGGTACTACGTGGCCTACGTCGAGGATCCGTGCGGCAACGTCTCGGCGGTCTCGAACCGGACCGGCGGCACGCTGGACTACCACCTCGGCGACGTGATGGCCGGCGCCACCGTCTGCGGCGGCAACAACGTCGTGGACATCGGCGACATCAGCCTGCTCGGCGGCCACTATGGCGTGGCGGCCGGTGGCTCGCTGTACCTGGCCTGCCTCGACGTCGGACCGACGACGAACCGCTCGGTCGACGCCCGGCCGACCACGGACAACCGGATCAACTTCGAGGACATGATGATGTTCGCCATCAACTACGGCACGGTGTCCGTGACCACGGCACCGCTGACGCCGGTGGCGGCGGTGGCGAGCGACGTGCTGTGGGTGGACGGTCCGGCGAAGGTGACGGCGGGCCAGACGTTCACGGCGTCCCTGCGGTTGAGCGGCAGCGGCACGCTGCTCGGCCTGTCGGCCGCGCTCGGTTGGGACCACGCGATCGCCGAGATCGTGGGCGTCGAGGCCGGCGAGATGGTGACCGCGCAGGGCGGCCTGGTGTTGAGCCCCGGCGAGGGCGTGGTGGACTGCGCGCTGCTCGGAGCCGACCGGCGGCTGAGCGGCGATGGAGAACTGGCGCGGGTGACGTTCCGGGCGCTGGCGAGCGGTGCGCCGAGCCTGGCGGTGGCGACGGTGGACGCGCGTGACGCGGCCAACCGGACGCTGACCCTGACCGGCACGGTGCCGACGTCGCCCACGCGGACGTCGTTCGCCCCGGCGGTACCGAACCCGTTCCGCGGCACGACCACCCTGAGCTATGCGTTGGCGAGGGGCGGTGCGGTGGAGCTGGCCGTCTACGGCGTGGACGGCCGCCGGGTGGCGACGCTGGCCAGCGGCGTGCAGGAAGCCGGCAGCTACCGGCTGACGTGGGACGGCGGGAACGCGCGTCCCGGCCTGTACTACGCGCGGCTGAGCACGCCCGAGGGGCGTTTCACGCGGACGCTGGTGCTGGTGAAGTAACGCGACGTGGCCGGGGCGTCGTCCCCGGCACGGAAGCGGATCGGGCCCCGGCACTCGCCGGGGCCCGATCGTCACGGGCGGGGAAGAACGTGGGCGCGCGGATCAGTCCACGCGGCCGAAGCCGAAGCCGACCTCCACGTCCCACGGGTCCATGCGCAGCCGGATCCGCTCCCCGCTCGCGTCAGCAGCCCTCGCGGCGCGGCTTCTTCTGTGCCCTGCCGCCCGGGGCGGGTGGGGGTGGAGCGGCGACGCTGGCCGGCGCCGGGCTGGCGAGCAGCTCCGGGGTCGGCGTCGTGGTGCCGGCCGAATCCGCCGCCCGCGGGGCGCCGCCGAAGAAGCGGGCCACCTGCACGGTGCGCTCGAAGGCCGCGGCTTCCTGCGGCGACGGGTGGGCGGGGGCGACCGGGTGCAGCACCTCGTCCTGCCAGCCCTCGAGGCCGCCGAAGAGGATGTAGACGCCGGCGTACTTCCTCGCCTTCATCAGGAACCAGGCCTGGGCCGAGTGGATGCCGCCCTCGGAGTAGAGGACGATCTTCTCGTTCCGGGCCAGCCCGTAGTCGGCCAGGCCGGTGATCGCCACGTTCTCCGCGGTGGGGATGTGGTAGCGCGCGAACTCCGCGGGCGTGCGCAGGTCCACGAGGCGGTAGTCGGTGGCTCCCTGGATGATCCAGTCGGCGAGCTGCTGCGGCGTGACGTGGTCCACCTTCTGGTCCACGATGATCGCCAGTTCCCGCGTGTCCACGCTGACGCGCTCGCCGGAGTAGGGATCGCCGGCCAGCGCCAGCAGGCCGAGGGCCAGGGCGACGAGGGCCAGGATCTGGTTCGGGCCGAGACGGCGCTCCGTCGCCATGGTCAGGCCTCCCCGCGCGGCGGCGCGAAGCGGCGCTCGATCCAGCCCGCGCCGGCGAAGGCGCCGAGCGCCATCAGCACGACCAGGAACACCACCAGCCCGTAGCGCAGGTGGAGGACCTGCGGCAGCGTCACCACCCCCATGCGTCCGGAGGTGAAGAACCCCTTCACCAGCGGGAAGGCCTCGCCGAAGACGAGGATGCCGAAGGTGACGCCGAGCAGGAAGAAGAGCCCGTCGAGCCGGCCGGTGACCATGGCCACCAGCGACGTGCCGGGACAATAGCCGCCGATGATGAAGCCGAAGCCCAGCACCAGCCCGCCCACCAGCATCGGCCAGAGGTAGGTCGGCTGCACGAAGACCAGCGAGAGATCGAGGAAGCCGATCCAGCCGAGGTAGAAGAGGCCGAGCATCGCGGTGACGATGGCGGTGAACATGACCTTGAAGACGGCGAGATCGGTCAGGTAGAACTGCGCCGTCAGCTTGCGCGCGCTGCCGAACCCGGCGCGCTCGAGCGCCCAGCCGAAACCGATGCCGACGAGGAAGGCGACGAGCAGCGAGGTGGCGTCGCCGAAGGCGCCGAACTTGTAGAGGGGGGCCATCATCGCCACTGCCTCCTCATTGCCCAGGCCAGGGCATAGGCGCCCGCGAACACCATCATCATGAACGCCCAGCTCCCGAGGTTGAGCACCGCGCCGCCGGTGAGGGCCTGGCCGCTGGTGCAGCCGCGCGCCAGCTTGGCGCCGATGCCCATGAGCGCACCGCCGGCGAAGGCGAGTCCCAGCCGCACCGGCACCGAGGCGCGCGGACCACGCTCGACGGTGGGCAGCAGCCGCCCGGCCAGCAGGCCGGAGAGGAACCCGCCCACCAGGACGCCCAGCACCTCGAAGATCATCCACGTCATCAGCGGGTGGCCGACACCCTCCTCGAGGTAGCCCTGGTAGAAGGCGTTGGCGTGCGTGTGGGCGGGGGCGACGAGGCTCATCAGCCATGCCACCACCGTGGAGGGCGCCGCCGAGGCGCCGAGGCCGCGGCCCATGAGCACGTAGGCGGCCAGCAGCACCAGGCCGAGGCCGATGCCGGCGACGTAGGGGTTGGCGTAGGGCGCGGGGGCGCGGGCGTGCGCGGCGGCCCGCGCCGTTTCGTCGGCGGGCGGAACGGCGGGCAGAGTGCTCATCGGATGTTCCTCCGGCGGATCACAGCGCCGTCCAGCGACTGAGCTGGCCGGCGTAGACGATGACGAAGCGCAACAGCAGGCCCCCGGCGATGACCAGCAGCGGCGGGACCGGGGTGTGCACGACGCGGTGGCGGACGGCGAGCGACTGCACGATCAGCATCCAGCGGTATCGCCGGTTGAAGAAGTAGC
>CAYNPF010000123.1:0-6838 GCA_964398895.1 uncultured bacterium | reverse complement strand
GGCGACCGCGGCCGGCTCCTTGCCCTTGAGCGCGGCGCACACCCACAGGCGCTCGCCGTTGTCGAGGTCGATCCGGGTCGGGCCGTCGGCGGTGAGCCAGACGATCATGGTGTGGTCGGTGTCGAACACCGGCGGCTGGTTGCCCTCGACCGAGAAGCGCTTGAACACCTTGCCGCTGCCCTTGACCTCGAACAGCCGCAGCGGCTTCTCGAACAGCCGGTCCTGCTGCCACTTCATCTCGCCGGTCTCGGTGTCCACGCCGACGGTGACCGGCTTGTTGCCCTGCTTGGGCAGGCCGAAGAGGACGAGCATCCGCTTCGCCGGCGCCTGGAACAACCCCTGGCTGCTGTTCATGGGCAGCGAACGGCTGTCCCACTTCGCCTGGCCGGTGGCGAGGTCCACGACCTCGACACGGCGCTGGGCGCCCCCCACGCCGCCGCCCAGGTCGAGCAGGCCGTAGGGCGTGTTGGCGATCTCGTCGTAGTTGCACTCCTTGAACTTCTTGAGGTCCTCGCGCTTCCACTGCCACTGGCCGGTGGCGGGATCCACGCAGCCCAGCTCACCGCCGGTGGAGACGAGCAGGGTGCCGAGCGGGGTGAGCCGCTGGAACTCGACGTCGGTACCGGTGGTGAGCGTCCACTGCGGTGTCGCCGCGGACGCGACGGCAGCGAGCAGCAGCGCGGCGGCGAGCAGGGTGAGCGACAGGCGGGTCCGTGAGGGACGGATCATGGCGCAGTCCTCCGGGTGAGAGTCGTCGTGGAGCCGGCACTCCGACGACCGGGCAGGACGAACCTCCCGGTGGGTTCGCAGCGCCGATCCCGTTCCGATGCGCCTCGCCGACGGCGGTTGCGTCCGCCACGACGAAGCACGAAGGGGCGGACTCTACCGCATCGCGCCACCGGCGCGCAGGATGGCGACGGCGGCGGTGTGACCGTGGAGGAAGCAGCGCTCGCCCACCGGGCCGATCTCGCCGGCGCAGAACATCCCCGCCGCCGGCACGCCGCCGAGCGCCGCCTGCAGCGGACCGATGTCGCCGTCGGGGACACCGTAGAGGCCGCGCCCGCGCCCGTTGCAGGCGAACAGCAGCGCCGCCTCGGCCGGGGTGTCGAAGCTCTGCGGCGACAGCAGCATCTCGAGATCCTCGCGCGCCGTGTCGGCGTCGCGCACGTGCAGGCGCACCATCTGGCCGACCACGACCCGGTCCCCGATCGCCAGCAGCCCGCGCCCGCGGTCACCGCCCAGCACGGCGCGGATGACGTAGTCGCCGCGCCCGGCGGCATCGGGACGCACCGGCAGGCCGACGAAGATGCCGCGGCCCAGGCGCTCGCGATCGGCCGCGGGGAGTTCGGCCAGCACCTCGTCCACCCGCTCGACCGCCGGACGACCGTCCAGCTCGACGATGACGTTGCCCTCGCCGCGCGTCACCCGCAGCGGCGGACCGATGGCGCGACAGCCCTGCGAGACCACGACGTCGGCGCGGATCCCGCCCGCCAGCGCGACGGCCACGCCCCCGCCGCCGGACACCCACTCGTTGAGCACGAGCGCGTTCGAGCCCGGCCGCGGGGCGGCGCTGGCCAGGCCGCCGAGCAGCCGCACGCCGGGCGCCTGCCGGGCGAAGGCCGCGAAGAGACCGCCGATGTCGAGGCTGTAGGGGTCGCCGATCGTCAGCACCAGCTCGGCGCCCGCCGTGCCGGGGGCCAGGCGCGCGAACGCCGCCGGGTCCGCCGCCGCCTCGTCCCAGCCCTCGCTCACCAACACGAAGGGCTCGACCCGCACGCCGGGCAGGCGCGCGGCGATCACCGACAGTGCCGGCCCGCCCTCGATTTCGCACCCGGTGGTCACCACGCCGTAGGCGCTGGCACCGACGAGACAACGCGGGTGCAGCCGCTCGCGCAGGATGTGGGCCAGCGGCTCGGCCGAGGCCACGTGCGAAGCCGTGAAGAAGGCGAGCAACAGGTCGGGCGGATCGTCGGCGAAGGCCTCGCCCAGCGGCCCGCTCACCTCGAGCGCGGCCCCGACCCCGTCGGGATGCGTCGAGGACGCCGCCACCCAGCGCCCGCGCCCGGCCTCACCGCTCATCGGACCGCGATCGAATCGGCGCGCACCGTGTCCTCGAGGCGCGGACGGCGGTCCTCACCGAACTGGCCGCGCGCGCGCTGCACCACCTCCATCACCACCGCCGCCACCTGGCGGCCGGCGAGCTGCAGGTAGGCGGGATCCACCGGGTGCCCGCTGGGGAAGCGCAGCCACAGGCCCGCCGACACCGGCGGGGCGGCGTTCGGCGTCGCCGCCAGTCCGCGCACGGCCGGCGGCTCGGGAGCGGTGGCGCTCACCGTCACGCGCGCGGCCAGCCCCGGCCAGGCCCGATCGGTGGTGTCGGCCTGCGGCTCGCTCGGCACCCGCCACTCGAGCCGCACCCGCACGCTCCAGGCCCCCTTCTCGCCCGGCTCGTCGGCCAGCCGCAGGTCGCAGAGCAGCGGCGCGTCGGACCGCCAGAGCCGATCACTCCGATCCCGCCGCTCGCCGGGCAGCTCCCGCTCGCGGAAGCGGCTGCGGAAGCCCCGCACGAACGCCTCGCGCTGGGCGGCGTCCCTCGGCACGCCGTCGAGCGTCTCGATCCACAGCGCGACCGGCGCACCGGTGAGCGGCGCGATCGAGTCCACCTCGGCCTCGTCCATCTGGTGCGTGCGCCCGTCGGGGACGATCCCCCCGCGCCCCGGCGCCCCGGGCAGCGCCTGCAACAGCACCAACCCGCCCAGCAGCCACAGCCAGCGCCCGTCCACCCCTACCTCCGCACCGCCCACACCAGCAGCGTGGCGCCGAAGCGGCGCACGAGCGGCAGCGCCTCCAGCAGCCGCTCGAGCGCCCGACCGGGACCGAGCAGGGCGCCGGGCAGCGTCTTCGGCACCCAGAGGAACCGCTCGGTCCCCCGCACGTCGAAGCCCGCCGCGGTCAGTCCGGCGACGAGCTGCGCGGCCGGCAGCGGATGGTGGTAGCGGTAGGGGTGATAGGTGTCGGGATCGTCGCTGGCCTCGGGCAGGCACGAGGACGGCAGGTGCTCGCGCAGCGCCGGCCAGCGCACCACCAGGCGCTTGGCCGCCTCGATCGGCGACTCGACGTTGGGCGTCGAGAGCGCGAGGTGCCCACCCGGCTTGAGCACGCGCGCCAGCTCGGCGTAGACCGTGGCCCGGTCGGGCCGGTAGACGTGTTCCATGGTCTCGACCGAGACCACGCGGTCGAAGGCGGCGTCACGGTAGGGCAGCGCCCTGGCGTTGGCCTGGGCCAGGCCGAGGGCTGCCCCGTCGGGCATCTCGTGCCGCGCCCAAGCGAGCTGGTCGTGCGCCAGGTCAATGCCGCTGACGCGGCAGCCGGCCTCGCGCGCCCAGTGGGTGCCGTACGCCCAGCCGCAGCCGACGTCGAGCACGCGCTGGCCCGGCGCCAGCACCGCGTGCTCCAGCACCTCGCGGAAGCGCCGCACCATCATGTAGCGGCACACCCGCGGGCCCAGGTACCAGTGCTCGACCAGGTACGGCAGCTCGCCGCCCGCGGGGCGCAGGTCGCGGATCGTCAGCTCGGGCTCGCGGAGGGCGCTCTTCCCGCTCACTTCACCTCCGGGGGCGGATCGGATTCCGGCGGCGCGGCCAGCTCGCGCAGGGTCTCCTCGGCGATGCGGCGCGCCTCCTCGATCTCCTCGTCGCTCACCGGCTCGGGCTCGCCATCGGGACCGACCGGGATCTTGACCACCAGCCGCTCCAGCATCTCGCGGGCGGCCCGGGCCGCCTCCTCGCTCTCGAAGGCCCAGGCCGAGAACTCGCGGTCGCGCCCCAGCGCCTCGAGGCACCAGGGCGCCTCGCCCGGCGCCCCGGGCACGACCCGCGCGGCGATGAGATCGCCCGCCGACAGCACCACCGCCGGACGGGCCGCCGCGGGCTCCCGCCGCGCGTCGGCCGCGGGCGCGGAGAGATCGTCGGCCTGCGACGCCCCGCTGCGGGTCAGGCTCCCGGTCGGATCCGCGTCGTCCCCGGCCGGCGTCCACAACCGCACGCCGTCACCGAAGGGCACGAAGGTCCAGCCGTCGGAGGAGAGCACGGCGACCTCGTCCCCGGTCTCGTCGGCCGCGTCGCTGTCCGCGGGCTCGGCGTCGCGCTCCGGAGCCTCGTCGGGCTCCACCGCCCCACCGGGCGACGGCGGCACGACGGTGCCGTCGCCGCGCGAGCCCGCCCGCAGCAGCAGCGAGATCGCCGCCACGCCGGCCACCACCAGCACTCCGGTCATCATCGAGTCCATGCGCGATCTCCTTGCCGCTACGAGCTACGCGTCCCGGGTCTCCGCCGCCGGCGTTCCGCCGGGCAGCGGCGCACCGAGCCGCGCCATCACCTCGCCGTCGTCGGCCACGACCTCGAACGACTCCCGCAGCGCCGCGGGCAGCGTGCAGGCGCGACCGCTGGTCGCGTTCACCATCACCCACAGCGTCTCGGCCCGGGCGATGATCTGTCCATCGGCCGGGCGCCGGAACAGGTACCGGCGCCGCGAGCTGCGCGGGCGCAGGTCGGCCACCCAGGTGGCCAGTTGCAGCCGATCGCCGGCGAAGGCCGGCCGCAGGTACTCGATCGAGTGCGAGCGCACCACCCAGACCACGCCCTCGGCCAGGTAGCGCGGCATGTCCCAGCCGCGGGCCGCCGAGTGCTCGATCGCCACGTCCTGCATCCAGCGCAGGTACTCGAGGTTGTTGACGTGCCGGTTCACGTCCATGGCCGACTCGGGGACGACGAACTCGCGGACGTGGATCCTGGACATGCTCCGACTATACCGCAGTCCCCCGGCCCACCAGGAGCCGCCGGAGTCGGCGGCGCCCACGGCTCAGGCGAGGTCGGCGAGGACGCGGCGGGCGATGGCCAACGCCGCGTCGGGCCGGGCCAGGCGGCCCTGGGCCTCGCGCACGCGCTCGCGCGCCGCCGGATCGCGCAGCCAGAGTCCGACGGTGGCCACCACGTCGTCCACGGTCTCGGCGTGCACCGCGGCGCCGGCGCCGTCGAGGAAGCGCGCGTTGCGGACCTCCTGGCCGGGCGTCGGCCGGAACACCACCAGCGGCGAGCGCTTCACCAGCACCTCGGAGCAGGTCAGCCCGCCCGCCTTGCTGACGATCGCATCGCAGGCCTCCAGCAGCACGTCCACCTCCTGGGTGAAACCCAGCGTGCGGATGCGCCCGGTGCGGCCCGCCGGCAGCGCGTCGATCTCGCCGCGCAGGCGCACGTTGGTGCCGCACACCACCATGACCTGCGTGCCGGGCACCGACTCCTCCAGCCGCACCGCCAGCTCGGCCAGCGGTCCGACACCGCTGCCGCCGCCCATGACCAGCACGAACGGGCGATCGAGGTCGAGCCCGAAGCGCTCGCGCGCCGCCGCGCGCCCGTGCACGTGGGCGAAGCGCGGATCCACCGGGATGCCGGTCACCTCGATGCGGCGCCGCTGCACGCCGTGTCCGGCCAGCTCGTCGGCCACGGCGTCGGTGGCGACGAAGTAGCGGTCCACGTGCGGGAAGGCCCAGAACGGATGGGAGGCGAAGTCGGTGATGACGCAGTAGAGCGGCGCCTCGAGCCCGCGCGCCCGTCGCGGCGACAGCGCCTCCACCGGCAGGAAGTGCGTGCAGACCAGCGCGTCGGGATGCTCCGCCTCCACGACCCGCACCAGGCGGCGCAGGTTGAGGCGGTCGAGCGCCAGGCGCGCCGGCGCCATGCTGCGATTGACCGGCCGCACGCCGGTCGAGCGGTAGAGCGCGCCCCACAGCCCCGGCGCGTGCGCGGCCATGGTGTTGTACCCGACGGCGTAGGTCTGGCGGTAGAAGCGCGAGGCGAACAGCAGCGTGTCCACCTCGCTCACGGTGGCGCGCGGATCCAGCGTCACGGCGGCGGCGGCCAGCGCCTCGGCGGCGCGCTTGTGGCCGCTGCCGGCGGTGGCGTGCAGCACCGCGATGCGCACCCCGGCGACCGCGGTGCCGGCCGGCGCCGTCACCGCGTCGGCCGGCGCGGCCAGCGTCTCGACCGCAACCATGCCGTGCCCGGCCGGCGGGAACAGCAGCTCGCCCCGCGCGCTGCCGCGCCAGCGCGCGCGCCACCAGCGCCGCTGCGCGCGCAGCCGGGCGCGCATGCGGCGGTTCAGCCGCAGCCGGGGGACGCGCACGGCCTCAGTCCCCCCCGGTGACGGCGTTGCGCACGTGCCGCAGCGACAACCCGTCCGCGGTCAGCTCCACGGCGATCACGTCCACGCGCACCGTTCCTCCGACCTCGGCCAGCAGCGCCCGCGCCGCCCGCCGCAACCGCTCGCGCTTGCGCTCGTCCACCGCCGCGGCCGCGCCGCCGTAGTCGGCGCGGTTGCGCAGCTTCACCTCGACCACCACCCGGGTCTCCCGCTCGCGGGCCACCAGGTCCACCTCGACCCCGGCCAGTCGCACGTTGCGGTGCATCACCTCGAAGCCGGCGATCTCCAGGTAGGCCGCGGCCAGCGCCTCGCCCGCCCGCCCCCGCCCCTGCGCCAATCCCATGCCCTGCTCCCGCGGGGGCGCGTCGCAGCCGGCGGCGATACTAGCCCGGACGCTTCCCGGATCGCCAGCCGGGGACGCGGGCCGCGCGCGGCCGCCGGCGCCGGGGCGGGGACCGTCCCGATCAGGAGAAGAGGGGGAGCGACTGCACCCGCACCGGCGCGAAGGAGAACCGGTGCAGCGGGCAGGGACCGAGCCGGTGCAGCGCCGCGAGATGCTCGGGGGTGCCGTAGCCCTTGTGGCGGGCGAAGCCGTAGTCGGGCCAGACGCGGTCCAATCGCTCCATGATGCGATCGCGGA
>CAYNPF010000122.1:0-6844 GCA_964398895.1 uncultured bacterium | reverse complement strand
CGTGCCGATGAACGAGGGCATGAGCTATCCGGTGGACGAGGAGCATCAGGGGCTGTGGCGCATGATCGCGTATGGCGGTCACGGTATCTGCATGGGCTTCTTCGGCGTGACCGAAGACGCGGCCGGAGCAGGGTGGATGTGCATCTTGGAGACTTCGGATGATGCCGCGATGGATGCTCGTAAGGGAACGAACGGACTGTGGCAGGTTGGGCCCTCGTGGGACGCCTCGCTGAAACAATTCGGCTATACGCGCAAGGCGCGCTATGTCTTTTTCGACAAAGGCGGGCATGTGGCGCTCTGCAAGCGCTACCGCGCCTACGCGAAGCAGGCCGGGCTCTTCAAGGTGCGCAGCAGCGATTGCCTGGACGCCACGGCGGCCGACACGCTGCGCCGGCGCGCCCGCGAGTCCGGCTTCGAGGGGGCGTTCCGTTTCCGGGGGGCGAGGCCGTGAGGCGATTCCTGCTGCTCTACGAGAATCCGCGCTGGGAGCGGCTCAGCCCCGTGGCGGACCTTCTGCCGGTGCCGGGGCTGCGCTTCGGCGCCTCCACCCTGGGCTCGCGCTGGGTCGCCGCGCTGGGCCTGCCGCTGCTGGCCGTGGAGGCGCGCGCGGGAGCGCTCGCCGCGTGGCGCGAGCCGTTGCCGCTGTGCGGGGAGCGACCGGCGCCCGGGGACGAGGTGCTGGTCGTGGACGCGGCCGCGCTGCCCGGCGGCTGGCTGGCGGGCCTGGTGGAGCCGGCTGCGGCGAGTCTCTTCGTCGCCGATGGCGAGCCGGTGGCGGCGCGGCTGTCCTTCCGCGAGCTGGCGGGCTGTCTGACCGCGGGGGCGGCGTTCGAGTCGCGCCTGCGCGGCCTGGGCCTGCCGGAGAGCGCCATCGAGGCCGACGTGCTGCGCTGGCCGTGGGACCTGGTCGGGCGGAACGTGGCCGCGCTGGAGAGCGACCTGGCGGCGCGCCGCGGCGCCATCGAGGGTGACGTGGACGCGAACGCCGCCCTGATCGATCGCGGGCGGATCATCGTCGGGCCGGGCGTGCGCGTGGACCCCTTCTCCGTGCTGGACGCGCGCGGGGGACCGATCCTCGTGGGGCGTGACGCCCTGGTGCAGGCCCACAGCCTGATCGAGGGGCCGTGCGTGATCGGGGCCGGCACGCAGGTGCTGGGCGGGGTCGTGCGCCGCTCGAGCGTGGGACCGCAGTGCCGCGTGGCCGGCGAGGTCGAGGAGACGATCTGGCAGGGCTGGGCCAACAAGCGGCACCACGGCTTCCTCGGGCACAGCCTGGTGGGCGAGTGGGTGAACCTGGGCGCGCTCACGACGACCAGCGACCTGAAGAACAACTACGGCCCCGTGCGCCTGTGGGCGGGCGGGCAGGAGCGCGAGAGCGGCACGAACAAGATGGGGTCGGTCCTCGGTGCCCACGTCAAGACCGGCATCGGCACGTTGCTGCCGACCGGCTGCTCGATCGGCGTGGCCGCGAACCTGTTCGGGGGGGGCCGCTTCGTGCCCAAGCGTCTGCCGGCTTTCGCCTGGTGGGACGGCCAGCGCACGGTGGAGCACCGGTTGGAGCCCTGCCTGGCCACCGCAGCGGTGGTGGTGGGCCGCCGGGGACTGGAGCTGGGGGAGGCCGAGCGGACGGCGCTGCGCGAGCTGTTCGCAGCGAGCTCGACCGAGCGGGCGGCGGCCATGGCCGCCTGTTCGTCCGCGGGGCGCTGAGAGCGGTCGGCGGTGGTCTTGACCGACCACGGCCCGGCTCACTAAACTGCGTTGCCTTTTCTGCCGATTCGTCCCCGGGAAGGAACCCGCGGGACGGCGGCCATCATGCAACTTCGGAGAGCCTCATGCCGGAACTGCGCAAGGACCCGGTGGTCGGCCGCTGGGTGATCATCTCCACCGACCGTAGCCGTCGGCCGATGAACTTCGCCCCGGTCCGGGTCGAGAAGACCTCGAACTTCTGCCCGTTCTGTCCGGGGCAGGAGGACAAGACCCCGCCCGAGGTGTACGCGTGCCGCCCGAACGGCGGCGGCCCGAACAGCACCGGCTGGAAGGTCCGGGTCGTTCCGAACAAGTTCCCCGCCCTGCAGATCGAGGGGGCGCTCGACCGCCGGGGCGAGGGCTTCTACGACAAGATGAACGGCGTGGGCGCTCACGAGGTCGTCATCGAGGGACCGAGCCACGATCTGGCCCTGGCCGACCTGCCGATCGAGCACCTGGTGGAGGTGCTCAAGGCCTATCGCGAGCGCATGGTGGACCTGCACCGCGATCGTCGCTTCCGCTACGTGCTGGTCTTCAAGAACCACGGTGCCGGGGCCGGCGCCACGCTCGAGCACACCCACACGCAACTCATCGCCACCCCCATCATCCCCAAGAACCTCATGGAGGAGCTGGAGGGGGCGCGCCGCTACCACGAGCTCAAGGAACGCTGCGTCTTCTGCGACATCATCCAGCAGGACACCTCCGACCACAACGGCCGCCGCGTGGTCTCGATGAACGACCGCTTCGTGGCCATCGAGCCCTTTGCCCCGCGCTTCCCGTTCGAGACCTGGATTCTCCCCCGCCGGCACGACTCGTCGTTCCAGGTCGTGCAGGACGCGGACGAGTATCGCGACCTGGCCAGCATCCTCAAGGACACGCTGGGGCGGTTGAACCGCGCGCTCGACCGGCCGCCCTACAACTTCGTGATCCACACCGCGCCGGTGAGCGAGGGCGACCTCGACTACTACCACTGGCACCTCGAGATCATGCCGGTGCTGGCGCGCATGGCCGGCTTCGAGATCGGCTCGGGCTTCCACATCAACCCGACGCCGCCCGAGGACGCCGCGCAGTACCTGAGGGAGATCGCGGTCGAGGACTGACCGCGCCTCCGGGACTTCCCCTGTTGACCCAGACGAGCGAGAGGTCGTGAGCGGCTCGGCCCTGTCCGTGGCGCACCTGGCCAGCGAGATGACGCCGCTGGCCAAGGTGGGCGGGCTCGGCGATGTCGTCGGCGCGCTGGCGGCCGAGCAATCCCGCCGCGGGCACGACGTCGTCGTCGTGCTGCCCGCCTACCGCACGCTCGAGGTCCCCGCGGACTGGCGACGCGAGACGCTGGCCGGCGCCGACGTGCCGTGGGGGCTGGGACGCGAGCGTGCCGGCTTCGAGCTGCTCCACGCGCCCCGCGAAGGGGCGGGCGCGCTGCGCGTGCTGCTGGTCGGGCACGCTGGCGAGCGTCGCTTCTTCGAGCGCGACGGCATCTACGACGATCCCGCCACCGGTACCGGGTACCCCGACAACGCCGAGCGCTTCCTGTTCTACTCGCGGGCGGCGATCGAGGGCCTGAAGATCCTGGGCCGGCGCCTGGACGTGTTGCACGCCCACGATCAGCAGGCGGCCTGGGCCCCGTGCCTGGTGCGCACCCACGAGGCCCGCTCGCCGGTGTTCCGGCGTGCGGCCACCGTCTTCACCATCCACAATCTCGGCTACCAGGGCATCTACGACCCCTGGGTGCTGGGCCTGGCGGGCTTCCCCGGCCACCTCTTCCACGTGGCCAGCCCGTTCGAGTTCTGGGGCCGCGTGAACTACATGAAGATCGGGCTGGCCTTCGCCGACCTGCTCAGCACCGTGAGCCCGCGCTACGCCCAGGAGGTGCAGCAGGGCGACGAGTACGGCTTCGGCCTCGAGGGCGTCCTGCGGCGGCGCGGCGGCGACCTGCGCGGCATCCTCAACGGGATCGACGACCGCGTCTGGGATCCGGCGCACGATCCGCACCTGCCGGCCCCCTACGACGCCGATCGGCTCGAGGCCAAGCGCGCCAGCCACCGGCGGCTGGCCGCGGAGTGCGACTTCGCGCCGGAGTGGCCCATCGTCGGCATGGTCACGCGCCTGGCCGACCAGAAGGGACTCGACCTGGTGGAGCAGGCGCAGGCGGAACTGCTCGAGCTGGGCGCCAACTACGTCGTGCTCGGCCGCGGCCAGTTGCACCACGAGGAGTGGCTGGGCGCCCTGATGAGCGGCTATCCCGGGCGCGTGCACTTCTGCGGCCGCCACGACGAGGGCATGGCCCACCTGATCGAGGGCGGCTCCGATCTCTTCCTGATGCCCTCGCACTACGAGCCCTGCGGCCTGAACCAGTTGTACTCGCTGCGCTACGGCACGGTGCCGGTGGTGCGCGAGACCGGCGGGCTGGCCGACACGGTCGAGGAGTTCGACATCTCCACCCGGCGGGGGACCGGCTTCCGCTTCGGGCCCTACACCGCCGAGGCGATGGTGGGCGCGCTCAAGCGCGCGCTGGCCATCCAGAAGCAGCCGGAGCTGTGGCGGGCGCTGCAGCGCAACGGCATGGCCCGCGACTTCTCCTGGCGCAGCAGCGCCGACGGCTACGACCGGCTCTACGCGGACGCGCTGGAGCGTGTCCGGTCCGGCCGCGTGCCGACGCTCGAGTCGGTCGAGGCGACGCTGCGCGTCTAGCCGGCTGCCAGCGTCAACGCCCGCTGTCGCCGGGGGCCTTCCAGCGCACGACGCGCGCCTGGCCGACGAGTCCGCCGCGGGACAGCTCCGTGCTCAGGCGTTCTGCCTGCTTCGCATCGGCCACCGGGCCGACGACGACGGCGTAACCGTCGTCCCCGGCGGGGATGACCTGGCAGGGCTGCCCGAGCGCGGCGGCGAGTCGGTCGCGTTCCGTCCGGGCGCGACTCTCGGAGAGGAAGGTCGCGACCTCGACCGCGCAGGCCCGTCCCTTCGGCGCATTCCCGCGGGCGCTTACCGCTGCCGGCGCCGGCGTGGCGGGCGAGCCCGCCGGATGCACCGGTGCGATCCGGTGCGTGGCCGACGCGGTGTGCGCCGTCCGTGACGGCCGCGGCCGGCTCGGAGCCTGGGGTTCCGCGGGGGTGGTGACGGCAACGGTGGCGCTCGGCGGTTCCTGCACGCGACGGCGCGTGGCGTGGCCGATGGTCAGGCCGACCACGGCGACGACGAGCAGGGCGGCGGCGCCGAGCAGCGGCGTGCGGGAAGCGCGCCGGATGCGCGGCGGCTTCCCGGCCGGTGCCGCCTGGCGACGACGCCGGGCGTGCCGCGGAGCGGGTGCCGCCGGAGCGGGAGCCTCCGTCGTGGCTTCGGCGGTTTCCGCCGCGACCACCGCGGCCGGCTCCACGACGACCGGTTCGGTGATGGCCGGCTCGACGACGGCCGGCTCGATGACGGCCGGCTCGACGATGGGCGGTTCCACCGCTGTCGGCGCCGGCTCGATCTCGGGGATCGCCACCGGCTCCGGCTGGATCCGGATGGCGGGCTCCTCGACCGGTACGTGCAGAACGGGCGGCGCGGGGGACTCGATCGCCTCCGCGGCCGGCGTGTCCTCGACGACGTCCGTCTCCGGCGTCGCGGCGGTCCATTCCTGCGCGGCGGCCGGCTCGAACGCGGCCGCGTCCTCGGGCAGGGTGATGTCCTGCGGGACCGAGAGATCCTGCAAGGTCAGAGTCCATTCCAAGGGTCCCGCAACCTCCGGTGTGGCGGGAGTCCCGGTGACCGCGGCGGCCCACTCGGTCCCGACGGCCGGGGCGGCGTCGGGCGCGACGGCAGCCCGGGTCTCGGGCTCGACGGTGGGGACCTCGGCCTCGATGATCGGCACCTCGGGCTCGACGCCCGGCAGCACGAACGCCGCCGGAGCGGGCGTGTCGCTGCCCGCGCTGCGGAAGCCCAGCATCATGACGGCGAAGGTGACGTGACCGGCGGTGACCTGTGCCTCCCCGGCGGTACCCGCCAGCGAGAGCGCCTCGGTGGCCAGGCGACCGATCTCGCCCGGAATGCCGTGGGTGAGGCGGTGCAGGGTCGCGCAGGCCTCCTCCGCGAACAACGCCTGTCCGTCGCCGCCCACCGCGGTGACGCGATGGCGGACGTAGCCGGCGGTCTCCGGCTCGCTCAGCGGCTCGAGCCGGCAGCCGGCGACGATGCGCTGTCGCAGGGCCTCACCTCCGGGGCCGGCCAGGACCGCTTCGAGGGCGGGGCGACCGACCAGGACGATCTGCAGCAGGGCGTGGCCGTCGGCCTCGAGGTTGGCGTACAGGCGCAGGTCGTCGAGCAGCGCGGCCGTGAGGTCCTGGGCCTGGTCCACCACCAGCACCGCGGCGCGGCCGTTGGCGGCGATGGCCCGCAGTCGGGCATCGAGACCGCCGCCCGCGGGGGCCGCGTCGGTGGATGCCGGGGCGAAGCCGTCCAGGACGCGCTCGCGGAACTCCTCGCGGGTCATGGAGGCGCTGGCGACGATCGTCGCGCGGACATGGGGCGCGGCTTCGGCGAGCGCCGCCTCGACGGCGACGGTCTTGCCCACGCCCGCCAGCCCGGTCAGGAGCACGAAGGGCTCGTGGGCTCCGATGGCGCGGCACAGGCAGGTGACCGCCCGGCGGTGTGAACGACTGGAGAAGACGGAGCGCGGGTCGTGGAGATCCGCGAACGGGGGCTCGTTGAAGCCGTAGGTTTCGTTGGACATGACCGGCATCCCTGGCCAGTGGGGAGGGGTAGACGTACCGGCAGGGTTATCGGCCGGCTCCGGGCGGTCCTTGCGTGCTCATTCCGGGGGCGCCGGAGGGGCGCGATCCGACCCGGCGGGGCCTCAGCCGGCGTACCAGAGGATGGAGAAGAAGTGGCACACCGTCCCGGCCAGCACGCAGACGTGCCAGAGCGCGTGGGCGTAGCGCCGGGACGAGTTGTAGAAGACCACGCCGCCCGAGTAGGCCACGCCCCCGGCCAGCAGCCAGAGCAGGCCGGCGGGCCGGACGTGTTGCCAGAAGGGGCGGGCCGCGGCCAGCGCCAGCCAGCCCATGACGAGGTAGACCACGTTCGACAGCACCGGGTGCCACAGGGCGCGCAGCGACTTGAG
>CAYNPF010000121.1:0-6855 GCA_964398895.1 uncultured bacterium | reverse complement strand
GCACAACGACACCGTGCGGGACTTCGAGCGCTGGGACCTGAAGAACGCGGACGGCAGGGACGTGGTCTCGGGGATCTACATGTATCGGATCGAGGCCGGCTCCTACACCGCCCAGAACCACTTCGTCGTCATCCGCTGACGTCGGGGCCTCCGGGCCCGAAGCTGCTCCGCGCGACCGCGGGCCCTCCGGCCCGCGGTCGCGGTCGTTGGGGGGCTGTGAGCCGCGCCGGGGGCGGGAGTATGATGGTGGCTCCGCCAGCGGCGCGGTGGCCGCTGCCGACCGTGACCGGCGGACGGCCGGGCGTACGGAGGAGCGCAGGTGAAGACTCGGCATCAGCGGATGTGGTGCGGCGGCCTGACCGTCGGGATCCTGGTCCTGGGCCTCGCGGGACCGATCGCCGGCGGGGCGGGTTCCGCCCGCGGAGCGGCCGTCCCGCTCTCCGAGCGGGCGATGGCGAAGCTGGACGGGCGGTTGCTGCCGGTGGTCCTCGCCGACAGCCCGGTGCCGGTGAGCGCCTGGGTGTGCTTCGGCGACAAGGGCGAGGCCGGCGCGGCCGACCTGGTCCGCCGCCTCGCCGCGACCGAGGCCGCGCTCGATCCCCACGCCCGCGCCCGTCGCCTGCGCGCCGGCGTCGTGCCGCTGGTGGACTACCTCGACCTGCCGGTGCACGGACCCTACCTCGACTCCCTGCGGGCCCGGGGGCTGCAGCCCTACGGCACCTCGCGCTGGTTCAACCGCACCGCGGTGCGGGCCACGGGGGCGCAGTTGGCGGCGGCGGCCGCGCTGGCCGGCGTGACGCGGATCGCCCCCATGGACTACGGCGAGCGCATGTCGGACGTGCCCGTCGGCCCCGCGGACCTGGCGGAGCGGGCCGCGCCGGCCGTTCCTCCGACCGCGGCGGCGAGCGCGTTCGACTACGGCCTCACCCGGGCGCAGTTGACGCAGATCGGTGTGCCGGCGTTGCACGACTCCGGCTACACCGGGGCGGGCGTGCGCATCTGCGTGCTCGACGACGGCTTCAACTACTACGACCGGCATGCGGCGCTGCAGGGCGCCGACGTGCTGGCGACGCGCGACTTCGTGCGGGGTGTGGAGGATCCCACGAACCTGGGTGCCACCTCCGGCTGGCGGCACGGCACCGAGACCTTCGGCTGCATCGCCGGCAACCAGGCCGGGCGCTACGTGGGCGCCGCGCCGGGGGCGAGCTTCCTGCTCGGGCGCACCGAGGTGGACGACACCGAGACGCGGATCGAGATGGTCTACTGGGCGATGGGGGCCGAGTGGGCGGACAGCGCCGGCGCCGACATCATCAGCTCCTCGCTGGGCTACGCCGTCTTCGACGCGCCGGAGACCAGCTACGTCTACGCGGACCTGGACGGCCGCACCACGGTGGTGAGCCGCGCCGCCGAGATCGCCGCCGGCAAGGGGATCCTGCTGGTGAACTCCGCGGGGAACGAGGGCAACAAGCCCTGGCACTACATCCTCGCGCCGGCGGACGTGCACGGGGACAGTCTGATCGCCGCTGGCGGCGTGGACGCGACCGGGACGGTCGCCGCCTTCAGCTCCTACGGACCGAGCGCCGACGGGCGGGTGAAGCCGGACCTCGCGGCCCGGGCGGTCGCCTGCTGGGTCGCGTTGCCGGCCGACACCGGTTACACGACGCTCAGCGGGACCTCGTTCTCCTGCCCGCAGTTGGCCGGGCTCGCCGCCTGCGTGATGCAGGCCCGTCCGACCTGGTCGCCCCGGGTCGTCGTCCGCGGCCTGCGGGCGAGCGGCTCGCAGGCGGACGATCCCGACGACCGCCTCGGCTACGGTCTGCCCGACGGCGCGGCGGTGTTGCGCTGGACGCCGGACACGGTCTCGGCGCCGGACCTGCCGCCGCTGAGCCTGGGCCTGCGGCTGGTCGGGCCGAACCCCCTCACCGCCGCCAACCCGACGACCCGCGTGGCCTTCGGCGCGGGCGCGGGACTCGTCGGCATGCACCTGCGTGTCTTCGATGCGCAGGGCCGGAGCGTCGTGCGCGAGCTCCTCGGTTCCCGCAATCCCCTCGCGGGCAGCGAGGGCCTCCCGTGGAGCGCGAGCTGGGACGGTCGCGACGACGACGGCCGGCAGCTCCGCCCCGGCCTGTACTTCATCACGCTGGAAGCCGGAGGTCGGCGCTCCTCCGTCCGCGTGGTCTCCCTCCGTTAGCGCCGCGTCCACTCCTGACGTGCACCGATCCATGACGAAAGGGCATTCCCGTATGAGACCGGTCGGTCGCCTCACCCTCCTCGTGCTCGCCATCGCTCTCGCTCCGTGGTGCGCCGGCTCGGCCTCCGGCGCGGGTCGGACCCCGGCCGTGCCGGGGCCGACGCCCGCGGCCGCCGGCCGGCTGGTGCCCCTGCGCAACGGAATGCAACTCCTGCTGGCCCCCGACACGATGGCCACGACCGTGGACGTGTCGGTCTGGTCGCGCGCCGGATCGGCGCGCGAGCCCGCCGGGCAGGTCGGGATCTCGCGTTTGCTCGAGCGGCTCCTGCTCGCGGGAGGCGGGACTCCGGAGGGCGCGGGCCTCGGCCGCCGGATCGCCGAGATCGGCGGCCAGGCGGGCGCGCGGACGCTGTCGGACTTCGCCTGCTACTACGAGACGGTTCCGGCGGGATCGCTCGACCTGGCCGTCGAGCTCGAGGCCGGGCGAATCCGTGCGCTGAGCGGCGAGGCGGCGAGCCTCGCCGACGCCGTGCGCGCGGCGGGGGAGGAGGCGCGTCGTCAGGCGGCGACGCAGCCGTGGGGGCCGGCGCTGCAGGCCTTCTACGGTCTGGCGTGGGGGACGCATCCGTACCACCGGTTGGCGATCGGGACCGACGAGGACCTCTCCCGCATCACGCCGGCCGACTGCCAAGGCTATCATGCCGCGGCCTTCGCGCCGAACGAGCTGCTGGTGACGATCACCGGGCGCTTCGATGCCGCCGCCGCCCAGGCGGCGGCGAAGCGCTGGCTGGAGCCGATCGCGCGGCGCCCGCGGTTGCCCGACGTGCCGGCGCCCGCGGTCCAGGCGGCGCCGCGGAGCGGCGTGGAGCGGCTGGACGTGCCGCTCGACCTCGTCGTCGTCGGCTGGAAGGTCCCGGGCCGCGCGGCGGCCGAGACGCCGGCGCTGCGCCTGCTCGCCCGCCTGTTCGCCGGCGATCCGGCCTCGCGGCCGCAGAGCGTCCTGCTCGCCGACTCGGTCGGCTGCCTCTCGGTGCAGGCGATGCTGGACAGCCGGCGCCAGGGCGGCCTGCTCTACGTCATGGCGGTGCTGAAGCCGGGCGCGGACAGCGCGCTCGTGCAGCGCGCGCTGCTGGCCGAGCTGGAGCGGTTCGCGCGCGAGCCGGCGGAGGCGGCGGACCTCGAGCGCGCCCGGCGCGCCGAGGAGATGAGCACGTTGCTCGGCTGGCAGACCCCCCGCGGATGCGCCGAGGCATTGGGCAGCGCGCAGCTCGTGGACGGCGACTGGCGTCTGGCCGCGTCGCGCTACGACGATCTGCAACGACTGACGGCGGCGGACGTGCAGCGGGTCGCGGCCCGCGTGCTCGTCCCGGCGGGACGCACCCTGCTGTGGGTCTCGACCACGCGCCCGTCGCGCACGACTCCGTCCACCACGCAGAGGAGGCGCTGACCATGGCCACGTTCGCTCGGATCCTCGCCCCGGCCCTGATCGCGCTGCTGGCCGGGCCCGTCGCGTCGGTCGCCGCCCCGGCGGCGTTCCACGTGCCGATCCCGGTGGAGCGCACCCTGCCCAACGGGCTGCGCGTCGTCGTCTTCGCGGACCATCGTCTGCCCATCGTCCAGATGCAGCTGCTGATCCCGGCCGGGAGCGCCCAGGACCCGGACAGCGCGATCGGCGCGGCCAGCCTGGTCGCCCAGCTCCTGCGCTCCGGCACGAGCTCGCGCACCGCGGCGGTCCTGACCGCCGAAGTGGACCGCCTCGGCGGCAGCCTCTCCAGTTCGGTCGCCCGTGACTACTCCGCCGTGAGCGCCACCTTCCTCGCCGCCGACCTCGACGCCGGCCTCGAGCTGCTCGCCGACGCGACGGTGAACTCCATCTTCCCGGCCGAGGAGGTGGACCGCCTCCGCCGTCAGCTCGCCCCTCGCCTGGCGCAGGTGCAGCAGAACCCGTCCACCGTGGCCGACGCGCGGCTGTGGGAGGCCGTCTTCGGCTCGCACCCCTACGCGCGGTCCCCGCTGGGATCACCGGCGACGCTGGCGCGGTTGGATTGGAACGACCTGCGCGACTTCCACGGCGACTTCTATCGGCCCGACCGGGCGGTGCTGGCGATCGCCGGCGACGTGGATCCCGAGGGCGCCTTCGCCGCCGCGGCCGACCGCTTCGGCGACTGGGCCGGCCACGCCAAGGTGGCGTCCGCACCGGCCGTCCCCGTGCCTCCGGCCGCCCCGCGGTTGCGGGTGGTGGATCGGCCGGACCTGGGGCGAAGCGAGGTCCGCATCGGGTTGCTCTGCCCGCCGCAGACGGATCCCGACGCGGTGGCGCTGCAGATCGCCGAACGTGTCTTCGCCGGCAGCGGCTCGGGCTCGCGGCTCGGCCGTGCGCTGGCCGGCAGCGGCCTGTCGCCGGTCGACCTGCGCACCTCGTTCACCATCCTCGGGGACGCCGGGCTGTTGAGCGTCGGTGGACCGATCATGACCGACTCGGTCGCGGTCTTCGTCGCCCGCGTGCGCGACGAACTGGCGCGGCTGGCGACCCACCCGCCCGAGGCGGGCGAGGTGGACGCGGCCCGGCGCGCCCTGGCCGGCGGCTTCGCCCTGCAGTTCCAGTCGTCGTCGGCGCTGCTCGCTCAGTGGGGCGGGGCCGAGGCCGCCGGTCTCGACGCCGCCTGGCTCGACCGCTACAGCAATGAGGTCGCGACGACGCCCCTCGAGCGCGTGGTCCGGGCCGCGGCCCGCTGGCTCGACCCGGAGCACGTCGTGGTGGTGGCAGTGGGCCCGGCGGCGACGCTGGTGCCGGCGCTGCAGCCGCTCGGTGTCGTCGAGGTCGTGGACGGGCCCGAGGCGCGGCGCGCCATGCCGCCGGCGGTCGTCGCTCCGCCCGACGCGCAGCAGTTGCGGCGGGGCCGCCAGTTGCTCGACCAGGCCGTGCTGGTGCACGGCGGGCTGCCGCGGCTGCGCCGGGTGAAGGACTCCAGCATCGAGGGCACGATGATCATGCAGCTCGGCCAGCTCGGCGGGAACGACGCCGAGCTCGGGTTGCTGACCATGCGCAAGCAGCCGGACCGCATGCGCTACAGCACCACCATGGGTGGCGTGGAGAGCGGCCAGATCCTCAACGGCGACCACGGCTGGATCTACGTCGGCGCCGGTGACTCGTTGAGCGTCACCCCGGTGGACAGCGTCGGACTGGTGGGGATGCGGCTGGCCTTCGCCTCGGACGTCGTGCACACGCTCCTGGCGGCGTGCGATCCCGCGGCGCAGGTCGTCGCGGTCGGGACCTCGACGGCGGACGGTCGCGAGGCCGACGTGCTGGAGGTGACGCGCTCGTCGTCCGGCTCACCGCCCACGCGGAGCCGGCTCTACCTGGACCGCGCGACGCACCGGCTGATCGCCGAGGACGTTGCCGAGGACCCGGAGCATCCCGGTTCGTTCCTGGCGCGGCGGGTCTACCGGGACTACCGCGCGGTGAACGGTGTGGAGTGGCCATTCTACGAGGAGCGCCTGCGGTCCGGGACGAAGACCATGGCGATCGTGCTGAAGAGCGTGCGGGTGGACTCGGGCTTGTCCGACGCCCTCTTCGAGGAGCCGCGGCTGCCCCAGCACAACCGGCCGCTGCGCTAGGGCCGCGAGCCCCGGGGCGGTCGGTTCGAAGCGAGCCGAACCGCCCCGGACCGCCGCGGGACGGACGAAGGATGAGCCCGGCGGCCGCGCGGCCGCCGGGCCTCTTTGTGCCACGCGGGTTTCCCCGCTATCCTGCGTCTTCATGGATACCCACTATGAAGCACCCATAGGCTCGTCAGAGCCCCAGGGCCCCTCCGGGCTCAAGTACGTCTACTTCTTCGGCGACGGTCAGGCCGAGGGCAATGGCCAGATGAAGGATACGCTGGGCGGCAAGGGCGCCGGCCTGGCGGAGATGACCAACGCCGGCGTGCCGGTTCCGCCCGGTTTCACCATCACCACCGACGTCTGCCGCTGGTACTACGCCCACGAGCACCGGCTGCCCGACGGCTTCGCGGACCAGCAGCGGGCGGCGCTCGACCGCCTGGAGGCCGCGATGGGCCGCCGGCTGGGCGACGCCGAGGATCCGCTCCTGGTGTCGGTCCGCTCGGGTGCCAAGTTCTCGATGCCCGGCATGATGGACACCATCCTCAACCTCGGTCTGTCGGACATCGCCGTCGAGGGCCTGGCGCGCAAGAGCGGCAACCCGCGCTTCGCCTGGGACTGCTACCGGCGCTTCCTGCAGATGTTCGGCTCGGTCGTGCTCGGCCTGGGCAAGGACGACTTCGAGGAGCACCTTGACGCCTTCAAGAAGAAGAAGAAGGCGAAGACCGACCAGGATCTGAGCGCCGCCGATCTGCAGGCGCTGGTGAAGGAGTACAAGGCCCTGGTCCGCAGACTCACCGGCCGCGAGTTCCCGCAGGATCCCCTCGAGCAGCTGACGCTGGCCCGCGACGCCGTGTTCCGCTCGTGGATGAACGACCGCGCCATCTACTACCGGCGCCAGAACCACATCCCCGACGACATCGGCACCGCCGTCAACGTGCAGGCGATGGTGTTCGGCAACATGGGTGAGACCTCGGCCACCGGCGTGGGCTTCACCCGCAACCCGGCCACCGGCGAGAACCACTTCTACGGCGAGTTCCTCACCAACGCGCAGGGCGAGGACG
>CAYNPF010000120.1:0-6900 GCA_964398895.1 uncultured bacterium | reverse complement strand
GATGATCTTGCGGGCGTCGCGCTCGGCGTTGCGCTGGGCGGTCTCGCGGATCTCGGTGACGCGGCGGGCGGCGTCGGCCTTGGCCTCGTTCTCGACGTTGGCCATGAGCCGGTTGCGCGCCTCCTCCGAGCTCATGCCGGCGATGCGCTCGAGATGTGTGGTCTGCTCGGCGATCAGCCGGTCGAGCTGGCCGTTGCGCTGCTGCACGGCGCCTTCGCGCTCGCGCATCTCGTTCTCGAGCCGCTTGAGGTCGCGGTCCTTCTTCTCGATCAGCTCCACCCGTCGGCTGAACGCCGCCTCCTTCTCGTGGAAGGCGCGCTCGGCGGCCAACTGGGTGTTGCGGACCTCCTGCGTCTCGCGCTCGACCTGCTGCTTGAGGCGTAGCGCCTCCTCGCGGCCCTCGAGGACCGCGTTGCGGCGGGAGGTGTCGGCCTCGCGCTGGGCCTGCTCGAGAACGTTCTGGGCGCGGTGCTCGGCGCTCTGCAGGCTGTTGCGGCCGACGCGGGCGCGGACGAGATAGCCGAGCAGGAAGGCGACGACGGCGAGTGCCGCCCCGCCGCCGATCAGGATCGTCAGGTTCATGGTCTCTCCCGGCAGGCGTCCACCGGGCGGGGCGGGCCGTGGGGCCTGCTCGGCGGAGGCGGTGCCGGCGACCCTGGCGGTCGCCATCGCACCGTTCCGGCCGGGCGCGGTCCGCGCCCCGTGCACCAGCGGCGTCTGCTCCGGCCCCGGTCACCCGCAGGCGCGCCGGGACTCGATCAGTCCCCGCCGAAATGCCGTGTGCGGTGGAGTTCTTGAGACCTGGCGAACCAGGTGGGTCCCCCTCCGACCGGTTCGGCTCACCCCGGCCCCGGATCCTCCCGCGTCTCCGCGGGGCGGAACCCGGGGATCCGAGGCCTGGCGTCGCCGGCCACCGGAGGTCCCGTTGTCAGAAGTGTTGGTTCAAGAACTGTTGGGCATCACGAGCACGGCAGGGAAAGGGATGGCTGTGGAAACGTCTCCTTCGTCAGGCCGGGCTGTCCTGCAACACCTTGTCCAGCACGGCATTCAGGCGTGCGGCGCGCTCGCTGAGCTGTCGCTCGAGCCGTTCGCGCTGCGCGCGCTCCTTCATGAGCTCGTCGGCGATGTTGAGTCCCGCCAGCACCGCGACCTTGGACAGCGATCCGGACAGCGAGGTGGCGGGGAGCTTCTCGGTGACCTCGTGCATCTTGCGGTCCACGTACGCCGCGACCCCCAGGATGTAGCCGTGGTCGGCTTCACCGCGGATCGTGTAGTTCTGGCCGTAGATCTGCACCTGAACCAGGGTCTTGGTGTCCATGGCGTCCTCGGAATGCGGGTTCAGCCCTCGATCCGCTCGAGCTTCTTCATCAGCGCCTCGATCCGTACGGCGACCTCGCGGCGCTCGTTCTGCCAGTCCTTCTGCTCGCGGCGCAGGGCCTGCAGCTCCCCGACCATCACGGCCGGGTCGTTGCCCTGGAGCTTGGTTTCGAGCTCCTGCACCCGTTCGGCGAGCCGGTCGCGCTCCACCTGGAGGCGGGCGAAATCGGCGCGCTGCGACTGCAACAGGTTGGCAGCCTTCTCGACTCGTTCGGTGAGACGGTCCAGATCGTTCGTCATCATCAGGGTCTCGGTCATCGTTCTCTCAGTCGGCCGCCGCATTCGCGGGCGACGGTGGCGACCATACGGTCCTGGATGGCCTGGACCTCGGACTCCTGCAGCGTGCGTTCCGGATGCCCGAAGCGCAACGCGTACGCAAGGCTCTTCATGCCTTCCGGAGTACCGGGGCCAGCATAGACGTCGAACAACTCGATCGTGACGAGCCGCTCCCCCGCGGCGGCGACGAGCGCCGTCTCGAGCTCGCGATGCGTGCACGGGACGGGCACGAAGAACGCGAGGTCACGGCTCACCGGCGGGAACCGGCCGGGCAGGTTCGGGCGGGCCGTGCGGCCGCCCGCGCCGAGGGGTTCCAGGAGCACCACGAACAGGTGCACCGGGACCTCGATCTCCCAGCCACGGAGCAGCGGCTGGCCCAGAGAACCGGCCCATGCAATGCGCGAAGTCCCGGCTGCAACTTCCGCACTGGCACCGGGTTTCCAGCCGGGCGCAGCATAGGTCCGCCACTCGGGGGTGTCAACGCCCATCTCCTCCAGCCAGGCCTCCCAGATCCCCTTGGCCTCGTCGAAGTCCACCGGCTGCTGCGCGGCGTCGTGGGCGTGCGCGTAGCGCGGGCCGCAGACCAGCGCCGCGAGCATCAACGTCTCGGTCGGCAGGGGCAGGCCGGTGGCGGTGAAGCCCACGCCCACCTCGAACAGTCGCACCGCCGGCACGCCCTGGCGCAGGTTGTGCGCGCAGGCGCGCAGCAGCCCGGCGACCAGGTTGGGCCGGAGCACCTCGCCCTCGCGGCTCATGGGGTTGCTCAGGCGCAGCAGGGCGGTCGGAGCGGTCCCGAGCAGCGCCGCGGTGTCGAGCGCCTCGCGCTCGGAGATCAGCGTGGTGGTGCAGGCCTCGCTCAGGCCGCGCGCCAGCATGGCGCGGCGGGCCCGCGCCACCGTCCGCTCGCGCGGCGAGCGCTCGGCGTGCACGCCGTGGGTCTCGAGCGGCGGGTCGGGCAGGCGGTCGTAGCCGTGCGAGCGCGCCACCTCCTCGACCAGGTCGTCCTCGATCGCCACATCGGGCCGCCAGCTCGGCGGCGCCACCTGGACGTCCCACTCGGTCGCCGCGGCCGCCGGCTCCGCGGGGACCACGAGGTCGAAGTCCATCGCCTCGAGATGCCGGACGGCCTCCTCGCGCGGCACCTCGATGCCGAGCACGCGGGCGCAGCGCGAGCCGCGCAGGACGAGCCGCGGCCGGGTGGGCGGGCCGAAGACCAGCCCGCGCGCCGAGGCCAGCGTCATCCCCGGCGAGACCTCGGCCAGCAGGGCGAGGAAGCGCGCCGTGGCGGCCGGGCCGCCCAGCGGGTCCACGCCGCGCTCGAAGCGCTTCGAGGCCTCGGTGCTCAGCCCCAGGGCGCGGGAGCCGCGGCGGATGCGGCGCGGTTCGAACCACGCGCATTCCAGCAGCAGCCGGGTGGTGGCGTCGGTGACCTCGGTGGCCGCGCCGCCCATGACGCCGGCCAGGCCGACCGGCATCATCGCGTCGGCGATCACCAGCACCTCGGGATCGAGGGCGCGGTCCCTGCCGTCGAGCGTGACCAGGCGCTCGCCGGGACGGGCGCGGCGCACGCGCACGGCGTGGCCGAGCCGGTCCAGGTCGAAGGCGTGCAGCGGCTGGCCCAGCTCGAACAGCACCAGGTTGGTGATGTCCACCACGTTGTTGATCGGGCGTTGGCCCATGGCCTCGAGCCGGCGCTGCAGCCAGGCCGGCGACGGTGCGATGCGCACGTTCTCGACCGCCTGGGCGATGTAGCGCGGGCAGCCCTCGCGGTCCTCGATCTCGAGGTCGAAGTCGTCCGCGCCCGCCCACAGCCCGGCGAGGCGCTCCTCGGCCGCCGCGGTCCAGTCGAGGCCGAAGGCGGCCTTGACCTCGCGCGCCAGGCCGGCCACGCCGAGCCCGTCGGGGCGGTTGAAGGGGATCTCGATCTCCAGCACCGCGTCGGGTGGCGGCAGCAGCTCGTCGAGCGGCCGGCCGGGGCGCAGGCCCTCGCTCGTGCCGAGGAAGGCCTCGAGGTCCACGATGCCGGAGTGGTCGTCGGCCAGCCCCAGCTCGTCGGCCGCGCAGAGCATGCCCTGGCTCTCGACGCCGCGCAGCTTGCTCTTCTTGATGATCAGGCCGCCGGGCATCCGCGCGCCGATGGTGGCGAGCGGGGCGATCATGCCGGCCCGCACGTTGGGCGCGCCGCAGACGACGCCGATCGGCTCCGCCCCCGCGTCCACGCTGCAGACCGAGAGCTTGTCGGCATTGGGGTGCTTCGCGACCTCGAGCACGCGCGCGACCACGACGCCGGGGTGCTCGACGCCGTGGGACTCGATGCCCTCGACGTAGAAGCCGCGGCGGGTGAGCGCCTCGGCCACCTGCTCGGCAGTCGCCTCCACGGCGACCCAGTCACGCAGCCAGGACATCGGGAGCTTCATAGGATCCTTCTTCCGGTCCGCGGCGGGCTGCCCGGGGCGAAGCCCGGGCCCGCGCCGCGCACGGTCAGAACTGGCTCAGGAAGCGCACGTCGTTCTCGAGGAACAGCCGGATCTCCGGGATGCCGTAGCGGGCCATGGCGATGCGCTCGACGCCCATGCCGAAGGCGAAGCCGGTGACCTCCTCGGGATCGTAGCCGACGGCGCGGAACACGTTCGGGTGCACCATGCCGGCGCCCAGTAGCTCGCTCCAGCCCGAGCCCTTGCACACCGGGCAGCGGCCCTCCCCCGCGCGCACGCGGCCGGTGCCGTCGCAGATCGCGCACGCCACGTCGAGCTGGGCTCCCGGCTCGACGAACGGGAAGTAGATGGGGATGAGCCGCGTGCGCACCCCGGCGCCGTAGATCGAGCGGGCGAAGGTGTTCAGCGTGCTCTTGAGGTCGGACAGGCTGACGTCGCGCCCCACGCACAGGCCGTCAATCTGGTGGAACTGGTCCATGTGGCTGGCGTCCACCTGCTCGGCGCGGTAGACCCGCCCGGGGAACACCAGGCGCAGCGGCGGCCGGCGTTCCTCCATCGCCCGCACCCAGCCGGGCGAGGTGTGCGTACGCAGCAGCACGTCCGGCGTGACGAAGTAGGTGTCGTGCGCGTCCCGGGCCGGGTGGTCGGGGGCGAAGTTGAGCCGGGTGAAGTTGTAGGTCTCCGACTCGACCTCGGGGCTGGTGTAGATGGAGTAGCCGAGCCCGTGGAAGAGGTCGAGCAGCTCCTCGCGCACCTGGGCGAGCACGTGGGCGTGCCCGACCCAGGGCTTGCGCCCGGGCAGGGTGACGTCGAGCGCCTCGCGCGACTCGGCGGCCCGCTCCAGCTCGGCGCGCTTCGCCTGCTCCAGCTCCTCGAGCCAGCGCTTGACCAGGTTCAGGCCGCGGCCCCGCACCCGGCGCTCCTCGATCGGCAGGCCGGGCAGCGTCCCCAGGGCGCGCGTGACCACGCCCCGCTCGCGGCCCAGCAGGGCCACGAGGCGCTCGTGCAGCGCCGCCGCATCGGCGGCCCCGGCCAGCACCCCGGCGCCGCGCGCGTAGAGGCCGGCCAGCTCGGCGTCGAGTCCCTCGAGCTCGGCCAGGCGCGCGGCGTGCTCCGCGACAAGCGCGGCGGCATCCGCCGTCGCCCACCCCGGGTCCAGGTCCTTCAGCAGGTCGTCGGCCATCGGACTAGGCCGCCGACGACTTCGCGACCTCCGCGAGCTTGGCGAACGCCGCCGCGTCGCGCACGGCCAGGTCGGCAAGGAGCTTGCGGTTCACGTCAATCTTGGCCGCTTCAGGCCGGCGATCAGCGTGCTGTACGAGAGCCCGTTGATGCGGGCCGCCGCGTTGATGCGCGTGATCCACAGTGCGCGGAAGTCCCGCTTGCGGACGCGGCGGTGCTCGTAGGCGAACTGCCCGGCGCGCTGCACGGTCTGGATCGCGCTCTTGATGAGCTTGCGTCGCCCGGAGAAGTTGCCCTTGGCCGCCTTCAGGGTCTTGCGGCGACGGGCGTGGCCGGGAACGACGGTCTTTGCGCGTGGCATGGTGTTCGATCTCCTCTTCCCCGGCGGCCGGTTCCGCTCTGGGCGGTGGCCACGGCCGTCACGGGGGGACGGTGGTCTGCGGCGACGGGACGGCTAGCGCTGGCCGAGCAGGCGCTGCACGCGCGGCTGATCAACGGCCGCGACGAGGGTGCGCCCGACGAGCCGCCGCTTGTTCGTGCGATTCTTCGCGATCATGCCGTGGCGGAGGTTCGAGTGACCGCGCGTGGCCTTGCCCGTGCCGGTCAGCTTGAACCGCTTGGCCGCGGCCCGATTCGTCTTCTGCTTGGGCATCTACGACTCCTGCGGATTGCGGGTGGTGGTCTGGGCGGCTGCCGGGGCCGCAGCGGCCCTCGGCTTCGCCGTGGCGGGCTTCACCGCCGGGCTGTCTGCGTCCTCGGCCTTGAGCCCGGTCTTCGCCGGACGGGGCATCAGCACCGCGGTCAGCGTGCGACCCTCGGAGCGCGGCGGCGACTCGACCGTAGCGATCTCCGCCAGGTCGGCGATGGCGCGCTGGATGATCTTGTGACCGAGGTCCTGGTGCGCGATCTCGCGCCCCCGGAAGGTCACGGTCAGCTTCACCTTGTCGCGCTCGCCCAGGAACTCGCGGGCGTGCTGGATCTTGAAGGTGTAGTCGTGACCCTCGATCTTGGGCCGCATCTTCACTTCCTTGAGCTGCATCTGGTGCTGCTTCTTCTTGGCCTTGCGGGCGCGGCGGTTCTGCTCGTACTTGAACTTCCCGTAGTCCATGATCCGGCAGACGGGCGGCCGCGACGTCGCGGCCACTTCCACCAGGTCGAGGCCCCGGGACTGGGCCAGCGCGAGGGCTTCACGGACCGGCAGCACGCCGACCTGGGAGCCGTCCTCGCCGATGACGCGGACCTGCGGTACCCGGATGCGCTCGTTCACGCGGACTTCAGGCTGCTTCACTGTGGAAATGGCGGTCACCTCCGTTCCTCTACGACGGGTGGCACATGCCCTGCCGGCGGGGCCCATAAACGGAAACGCCGGCCGAGTCCTCCTTGCAGGGAGACCCGCCCGACGTCGTAACCACCGATCCCGGACCGAACTGAACGGCCGGGCTGACGCCATGGACCCTTGAGCGAGGCCATTCGGGCCTGCGGGGGTGAGAAGCGCGGGGCTTCTGCTTGGAGGCTATGTCGGGCCGCAGTGTACAGGGGCGCCCGGTCCGGAGCAAGCGGCCTCGGGCCCGCGGTGGCCGGCCGGGTTCCCTCCCGACCTCGGCGCCGGATGGTCCCGGGTGTCTCGTTC
>CAYNPF010000119.1:0-6983 GCA_964398895.1 uncultured bacterium | reverse complement strand
TGGCTCGCCTGGATCACCTGGGCATTGATCGCCCTCGTGGGCGCGGCATTGCTGGCGGTCGTGCTCGGGCCCCACCGCATCGGCGACTACATGACCGAGACGGACTTCTACGGCCAGTACGCCGCCGGCGCGCGCGGCATCCAGCGGGGCCACCTGGATCCGTCCCACTACGGCGTCGTCGGCCCGGGCTACGAGATCGCGCTCGCCCTCGCGGGCTTCGTGCTGCCCGACCTGTTCCTCGCCGCCGGGCTGCTGTCCGTCCTCGCCGCCGTCGGCACGCTGGCGCTGTGGGCCGCGCTCCTGCGCCAGCGCGGCGATGCCCGGCTCGCGCTGCTCGCCACGCTGTTCCTGGCGGCCAACGGCACCTTCTTCCGCTACGGCTACTCGGTGACCACGGACGGCCTCGCGCTCCTGCTGCAATCCGCGGCGCTGTTCGCCCTGCTGGCGCGACCGGGACCGCGCGCCTCGCTGCTCGCCGGCGCGCTCGCCGCCCTCGCCTTCCTGACCCGCTACAACGCCGGCGTGCTCCTGCCCGCCGGGCTGCTGGCCATCGCCGCCGGCGCCGTCCGCCGGGACCGGCGCGGGCGAGACGCCCTGCTCTTCACCGCCGGCTTCCTCCTGCCGGTCGCGCCGTGGGTGGCGTTCTCCTGCGCGCGCGGCAGCGGCGTGAGCTTCCAGCTCCACCACAACATCGCCTACGAGGTCTTCGCTCGCTCCCGCGGCATCCCGTGGGACACCTACCAGAGCACGATGCAGTCGCAGTTCCACGGCCTGGCCGACGTGATCGCCCGCGATCCCGGCGCGGTGATCGGGCGCATGTTCTTCAACGTCGGCGACCACCTGCGACTCGACGCCGCCCGGCTGCTCGGCTGGCCGACCGCGATCTGCGTCGTCCTCGGCCTGCTGCTGGCCGCGACCGACCGCACGTGGCGCCGGCTCGCCCCCCTGACCGCCGCCTGGGCGCTCCTCTTCCTCGCCCTGGTGCCGACCTTCCACGCCGAGCGCTACTCGCTGGCCCTGCTGCCCTTCTACGCCACCGCGGCGGCGCTGTGCTTCGCCTCGCCGCGCTTCGCGCTGGAGACGACGGGCGGACCACGGCTGTGGCTCAAACCGGCGCTGGCGCTCGTGCCGCTTGTGCTTTCCGTCACCGCCTCGGTGCGCGTGCAGGCGCGGGTGATGGACCAGTTGCCGGTGGAGGTGCTCGAGGCCGCCCGCACCCTGCGCGCCGAGGCGCGCCCGCTCGACCGGGTGATCGCCCGCAAGGCCCACCTTGCCTTCCACGCCGGCGTGGAGCCGGAGGCATTCCCGTTCGCGGCCACGCTGCCCGAGCTGGCGGCATCCGCGCGGGCCCGCGGGGCACGCTGGCTCTACTTCTCCTGGCCGGAGGCCGAGACCCGCCCCGACTTCTGGTACCTGCTCGACACCACCGCCGTGGTGCCCGGGCTGACGCCGCGCTGGGAGAGCGAGGGACACCCCGCCGTGCTCTACGAGATCGGTCCGGCCTTCGGCGCCGTCCCCGCCTGGGCGGCCAACGACACGCTGCGCGCGCTGCACACCGCCCGCGCCCACGCCCTGGTGGACCCGGGCGCGCTCCTGAACTACGGGCGCCTGGCGTCGGCCTGCAGGCGGCTCGGCGAGGCGCGCTGGGCCTACGAGCGCGCCGTCCCGTTCCAGCCGCGCAACGCCGCGCTCCAGGTGGCGCTGGGCAAGGTGTGCGTCCAGCTCGGCGACCTGCCCGGCGCGCTGGCCGCCTTCCGCGAGGCGGGCGCACTGGACCCGACGAGCGTGGACGCGCGCATCGGACTCGGCTGGGCGCTCCTGTTCGCCGGGCGGGCCGACGAGGCCGCCGAGGCCTGGCGTCCGGTGGTCGCCTCGGTGCGGGATTCTGCTACGCTGCTGCGCATGGCGGCGCTCTTCCACGCGATGGGCGATCCGGTGGCCGAGGCCGAGGCGCGCACGGCTCTGGCGCAACTGCGGGGCGGACGATGAGTCGCCCGTGGTGCGGCACGGCCGGAGCGCTGGCGCTGATCGGACTCCTCGTCCTCGTCGGCTGCGCGAAGAACACGGGCCGCCCGGCGGCGCCGGACGCCGCGCCGGGCACGCCGGTGGACTCGGCGACGGTGGCCCTGTGGCGCATGGACGAGACCGGCGGCACCCGCGCCGCCGACTCCGGTCCGCACCGGCTCGACGCCGTCGCCGGCGAGGACACCCGCACCACCTTCGGGCGCTTCCGCAACGCGCGGGTCTTCGGCGCGTCGGTGAACTCCTTCCTCCGCGTGCCGTACAGCCCGCTGCTCGACCTCGGCCCGACGTTCACCATCGAGTGCTGGCTGGCGCCGAACGCCTACTCGACCTACGAGAACATGACCATCGCCGCACGCTGGTCGCCGGTCACCGACGACCATAGCTGGATCTTCGCCTTCGTCGGCGCGCGCATCTCCTACCAGGAGGGCTGGCACCAGGCGTTCGTGCGCGGCGCGCAGGTGGGCCACCTCCTCTTCGTGTTCCAGCCCCAGGAGGCCGGGGCCCCGCTGGTCTACAGCTCGCAGAGCCTGATCGAGCTGGGCCGCTGGACCCACGTGGCCGTGACCTGCGACGGCGACGTCGTGCGCTTCTGGGTCAACGGCTCCCCGGACGGCGTCTTCGCCACCAGCGGCCACGTGCGCCCGAGTCGCGCCCCGCTGATCGTCGGCAACTACTTCGACCCGCGCCAGCTCACCGACTTCGGCGGCGAGCTGCGCCAGAACTCGTCGGTGGACACGACGCCGTACTACGCGTTCGACGGCGGAATCGACGAGCTGCGCATCTCGGACGTGGCGCGCACGGACTTCCCCCTGGGCGGAGGACGCTAGCCAGCCGTCACCGCGCCGGGCACGCGCCTTGCGATGGGCGCGGCGGCCCCCCGGTCCCGCACCCGCCCCCGCGCGAGCGTCCATGGCCGCCCGGCACGTCGTCGTCGCCGCCCTCGCCGCCCTCGTCCTCCTACCACCCCGCGCCCTGCACGCCGATCCCGACCGTGAGCTGGTGGTCGCGCTGGCCCGCGACCAGGCGGCGCTGCCCGTCGCACGCCTCGAGCGTCTCGGCCTGCGCTCGCACGGGTCCCTCGCCAGCCGTCTCGCCGCCGCCGGCACGCCACCGCTCGCGACGGCGGCAGCCGACGGCTTCGATCCCACCCGCCTCTGGCTGCTCGAGGCCGCCGATTCGACCGCGGCCGCCACGGCGCTCGACTCGCTGCGCGACGACACGGCGGTGGCGTGGGCCGAACCCAACCGCGTACGCGGAATCGCCGCGCTCGCCTCACCCTCGTGGTGGCCCGACGATCCGCTGCTGGGCGACGGTCGCCAGTGGGCGCTGCACAACCCCGGGCCGGATGGCCCCGCGGGCGGCCTCGCCGGCGCCGACGTCCGGGCGCTCGAGGCCTGGTCGTGCTGCACCGGGGCCAACGCGCTGCGGCTGGCGGTGGCCGACACCGGCGTGGACCCCGCGCATCCCGATCTCGGCGGCACGCTGCCCGACGGATCGCCCCGCTTCGTCGCCGGCGTCAACGTCACGGGGATGGAGGCCGTTGACCAGGTCGCTGACTCGGTGGGCCACGGCACCCCGGTCGCCGGCGTGCTCGGGGCACGCACGAACGACGGCCCGCACTTCGATTCGCTCGGGATCGCCGGGGTGTGCGGCGGCGACGGGGCCGGCAACGTCGGCTGCCGCATCGTGCCGATCAAGATCGCACCGCAGCACTCGACCTCGGCCACCTCGTATGCCATCGCCGCGGCCATCGCGCACGCCACCGCCGTCGGGGCCCGCGCCATGAACCTCTCGTTCGCCGGCGCCTTGCCCAGCCGCGTCGAACGCCTCGCGCTGCAGTACGCCATCACCCACGGCTGCGTCGTGGTCGCGGCGGCGGGCAACCACGGCTACTCCGCCGCGCGGGCGCGCATGTACCCGGCGGCCTACGCCGCCGACGGTCTGTGCATCCAGGTCGGAGCCAGCGACGCGCGCGACGAGCGCACGGCATGGTCGGGCTACGGCCCCGACATGGACCTGCTCGCCCCGGGTCTCGACATCTGGAGCACGTTCCTGACCTACCCGACGGCCGCGGGCGTGTCGCATCCCGGCTATGCCGCGCTGTCCGGCACCTCCTTCGCCGCGCCGTTCGTGACCGGCGCGGTCGGCCTGCTCGCCGTCGCCCGGCCCGAGCTGGACGACACCGACTTCCGCCACGTCCTGCGCGAGAGCGCGCACGACATCGGCCCACCGGGCGTGGACTCGACCACGGGCTGGGGCCGTCTCGACCTCGCCGCCGCGCTGGCGGCGGTCCGTCCCGGCGTCGGCATCTGGCACGACGAGGTCGCCGCCACGAGCTTCCGCCCGCTCGGCCGCGACACCCTCGAGGTGGACGAGGGCGGTTTCGGCTCGCTGGACCGCTGGCTCGGACGTCACCCGGCCGAGCGGATCGAGGCCACGGCCGTCGTCACCCTGCCCGACTCGTTCCTCGATCCGGTGCGGGCCTGGCCGCGGGTGGGCGGCACCACGACCGTGCGCGGCGACTGGAGCCTGCCGTGGTACGCCCCGCACGCCGACGTGCGGGAGTGGCCCGGACCGGGCACGTCCCTGCCCGCGGGAACGCGACGCTTCACCCTGCGCGGCTACCTCTACCACATCCTCGACGACACGGACGCCCCCGCATCCGCCGACGCCGACGTGCCCCTGCCCCTCGAACAGACCCGCTTCGGCTTCACCGTGCTGGGACCGGTGGATCGCCCGCCGCGGGTGGTGGTGGCGAGCCCGCCGGCCGGCACCACCCTCGCACCCGGCGACACGCTCCCGGTGCGCTGGTCGGCGGAGGACCCCGACGAGGTGAGCGCGGTCGAGGTCACGCTCGCGCCGGCGGCGGGACCGACGTTCCTGCTCGCGCGCGTGGAAGACGCGACGCGACGCGCCACCGTCGTCGTCCCGGCCGCGGTCCCGGCCGGAGCCGCCCTGCTGCGCGTCACCGCGTACGACCGGCACGGGCCCCGCCACGACGAGGCCGCGGCCACCGTGGGCGTCGTGCTCCACGCCCCGCCGCGACCGCTCGCCGACGGGCGGCTCGACGCCGCGCCCAATCCCTTCCGCGACCTCGTCCGCCTGCGCGGCCCGGCCGGCGCGCGCGTGGAGGTGGTGGATCTCGCCGGGCGACGACGGCGCGCCGTCGTCCTGGGCGCCGATGGCGGCGGCACCTGGGACGGCCGCGACGGGAGCGGACGCCCGCTCGCCCCCGGCATCTACTTCCTGCGCGCCCCCGGCGTCCGGAACCGCCGGCTGGTCCGGCTCGAGTAGTCGGCCGTGGCGCTGGCGGCGGGGCCGGGTGGGGCGTATCGTGGGCACCGCGCGGTCGCCCCCGAACACCTTCGGAGCGAAGGCCCCACGCATGCGAGTGCTCTTCATATTCCCGGACCTATCCTCGACGGTCACGCACTACACCGGTGCGCCCTCCTACGGCGTGGCCAGTCTGGCGGTGGGGGCGGCATGAGGATCGGCTTCCGTCCGCTCGCCGGGATTCCCGCCACCGACGTGGCGCGACTGGCCGGCACCTCGTTCTTCGCCTCCGCGGGCTTCCTCTCGCTGTGGACCGCGCACGCCGGCAACCCCGGCGCCTGGCTGGTCGAGGACGGCGGCCGACCGGTCGCGATGCTGCCCGGCGTCGAGTACGGGGCCGGCGCCATCGCCCGCTTCGCCTCGGGGCCCGACGACTGCTACGGCGGCCTGCGGCTCGACCCGACCGTCGAGGAGGACCGGACCGGGATCGCCGCGGCGGTGTTCGAACAGGTGGCGCAGCACGGCTACGCCAAGATCTGGGTCTTCGACTTCCACCGCACGCTGTCCGCCGCACCGGCCGGCTTCACCACCACCGTCGCCGAGACGCGACTGGTGGACATCTCGGCTCCCGACTGGACGCCGCCCGACCGCGCCCTGCTCACCCAGATCCGCCACGCCGAGCGCGCCGACCTGCGGATCGAGCGCTTCGACTGGGACCGCCACGCCGGCGGCTTCCTCGCGCTGGCGCGCGGCACCGCCGCCTGGCAGGGACACCGGCTGCGCCACGCCCAGGGCTTCTACCGGGCGCTGGCCGCGCTGGCCGAGCGCGACGACCGCGTGGTGTGGTGCTGGTGCGAGCACCACGGCCGCCCGGTCGCCTCGCACATCTACTTCGTCGAGTCGGGCATGCTGCAGGCCTGGCAGTCGCACCACGACCGCCGCTTCGCCGCGCTGCATGCCAACCCGTACATCCGCTTCCAGCTCTGCCGCGAGTACGCCCGGCGCGGCGTCGGACGGCTCAACGTCGGCTCCACGCCGACCGGCGCCGTCGGGCTGGCCGCCTACAAGGCGCGCTGGGGCGGCGATCTGGTGCGCTATCCCGCCTACGTGCGCATCGGTCCTCTCGGCCGCGTGGCCAACGCGCTGGCGGCGACACGTCGGCGCGCCGCCGTCGTTGTCGCTCGTTCGCGGCGCGTGCTAGGCTTTTCGCGCCCTGCGAGCCCCGGGCGCGGCTGACGCGCCCCGTCCCGTCCACCGCCCCGCCGAGGTACGCGTGAACCCCGAAGCCAGTGGTTCCGATCTGCAGGCCGTCGAGCGACTCAAGACCGCGCGCGAGCGGATCCTCGCCGAGCTGCACAAGGTCATCGTCGGGCAGGACGCGGTGATCGAGCAGTTGCTGATCGCCCTGTTCGCCGACGGCCACGTGCTGCTGGTCGGCGTGCCCGGGCTGGCCAAGACCCTGCTCGTCTCCAGCCTGGCGCGCGTGCTCGACCTGCGCTTCAGCCGCATCCAGTTCACGCCCGACCTCATGCCCAGCGACATCACCGGCACCGACGTCATCGAGCAGGACCCGGCCACCGGACAGCGCGCGTTCCGCTTCCTCCCCGGGCCGGTGTTCGCCAACATCGTGCTGGCCGACGAGATCAACCGCACCCCGCCCAAGACCCAGGCGGCGCTGCTGCAGG
>CAYNPF010000118.1:6669-6990 GCA_964398895.1 uncultured bacterium | reverse complement strand
CCTGCGGCCCGCAGAGCCTGCGCTTCCGCCCGCCGCTCGACACCACGGCGGCCGAAGTGGACGAGGCGCTCGCCATCATCAAGAAGGCGATCGAGAAGACCCCGAACGCCTGATCGAACGCGGACAACGCCGGGGCGTCGCGCACACGCGCGGCGCCCCGAGTGCGTTTCAGACCGTTCGGTCGGGCCGCGGGGCCGGCTCCCCGCCACGGAAGCGCCCGTGCGGCATCGGATTGCACCGTCGCGAGAGTATTGTCATTGCTATGCTGTGGCATTGGGAGCAGAATCGGTCGTGTCTGCGGGCGCGGCCGCCGGGACCGCC
>CAYNPF010000118.1:0-6659 GCA_964398895.1 uncultured bacterium | reverse complement strand
GCCATCCCGCGCGGCGGCGTTCCGCCGGTTCTGCGCGCCCGTGAAGCGTGTCGCCGTCGTCGGCGCCGGCGCCGCCGGCCTGACCGCCGCCCTGCACGCGGCCGAGTCCGGGGCGCACGTCACGCTGCTCAACGCCCACCCGCGCGTCGGGCTCAAGATCCTCATGTCGGGCGGCAGTCGCTGCAACGTCACCCACCGCGAGGTCGAGGCCCGCGACTACCACGGCGGCTCGCGCAACGTGGTGGCGCGCATCCTGCGCGCGTTCCCCGCCGCGGCCACGCGCGAGTGGTTCGAGTCGCTCGGCGTGCCGCTCGCGCTCGAGGAGACGGGCAAGTACTTCCCGACCAGCAACAACGCCCAGAGCGTGCTCACGGCCCTGCTCGAAGCGTGCCGGCGCGCGGGCGTGACACTCGAGTGCGGCGCGAAGGTCGTGCGGCTGGAGCCGACCGGGGCCGGCGCGCGCAGTGCGGATGGGGCGCTTGGCGCCAACGCGGTCGGTGCCGCGCGCAGTGCGGATGGGGCAGTGGTCGCGGGCGCGGGGGCCGGCTGGCGCCTGGGCGTGCGCCCGGTGACATCGAGCGGCGGGTTCTCGCCCGCCGCGCACGCCATTGGCGGGACGGCCTGGCCGCTGCCGGCGGACGAGCCCGAGCGCTGGATCGAGGCCGACGCGGTGGTGCTCGCCACCGGCGGGCTCTCGTTCCCACGCACCGGCTGCGACGGCAGTGGCTACGCCCTGGCGGCCGCGCTCGGTCACACCATCGTCGCCCCCGTGCCCGCGCTCACCCCGCTCACCTCGGACGATCCCCTGTGCGTGTTCGTGCAGGGCCTTGCGCTGGAGGCCGAGCTGACGCTGGAGGTGGGGGGGAAGGCCGCGGAGACCGCGCGCGGCTCGCTCCTGTTCACGCACTTCGGCGTGTCGGGGCCCGCCGCGCTCGACCTGTCGCGCTCGTGGCTGCGCGCCGAAGGCCAGGGCGGGCGTCTCGTGCGCGTGAGCTTCGTGCCGGGCGCGACGCGCGAGGCGCTGCTCGCCGACTGGGCGAGCGCCGCGAGCGCCGAGCCCAAGCTGAGCGTGCGCCGCTGGCTCGGAGGTCGGCTGCCCGACCGGCTCGCGGTCGTGCTGTGCGCCGAGGTCGGCCTCGGCCCCGCGCGCTACGCCAGCCAGGTCGAGCGCGAACGCCGCGCCGAGCTGGTCGAGCGGATGTGCGCCCGGCCCCTGCGCGTGACCGGCACCCTGGGCTACGAGAAGGCGGAGGTCACCGCCGGCGGCGTGGCGCTCGACGAGGTGGACGCCAGCACGCTCGAGTCGCGCCGGGCGCCCGGTGTGTTCCTGTGCGGCGAGATGCTCGACGTGGATGGGAGGCTGGGGGGATTCAACTTCCAGTGGGCGTGGTCGAGCGGGACGGTGGCGGGGAGGGCGGCAGGGGAACATGAACCCTAGACATCAGGCAGGAGTGGACATGGCCGTTCGGTACTGGATCGCAAAGGCAAGGCCCGAGATCAACACACTCAGCAGTCTGGTCCGCCGCGGTGGCGGCGACTGGTGGTGGTCTCGGGCAACGTGGGACGCACGCCCCGGGGACAGGGTGTTCCTGTGGAGCAGTTCGCCACGGTTGAGAGTCGAGGGTCTGGCGGAGGCCGTTCAAGCCACGCCCTGGAGAGACGGAGATCGGTGGCGGTACCGCCTGAAGTACGTCTCACGGTTGCTGCCGGACCCGGTCGGAATCGAGGAACTTCGCGCCCTGCGCGTCTTCGGGCAGGCGAAGTTCCTCATGCCGGCGCGCATGGGTACGTTCCACCCGGTTACACCCCGGGAAGCGCGGGCGCTCTACCGGCTGCTGGTCGCGAGGAACCCATTCCTGGCCGGCCAATGGAAGGAGCTCGGTGGCGCAGGGGCCCGATCGCCACGACCCACGAAGGACATCCTGGAGGCCACGTACTACGAGGGCGGGAAGCGTGTGGCGTCGCATCTTCGCTTCGAGAGAAGGCGAAGCCTGGTGTTGCTCAAGAAGGCCGAGCGCCTGAATCGCACTGGCGCCTTGAGCTGCGAGGTGTGCGGGTTCGACTTCCGGGCTGCGTACGGGGACCTGGGCTGGGGATTCTGCGAGGTCCACCACGTTCATCCGCTATCACGTGGCGTCGCGAGGCGAACCTCCCTGGGTGACTTGGCGGTACTCTGCGCCAACTGCCACCGCATGGCCCATCGGGGGTGGCCGAAGACGACTCTGACGAGCCTGCGACGGCGTGTGGTAGCGGAGAGGAGACGCCGCGGGAAGAACCAGTAGAAGCATGCTCTTCATGGGCGCCGATGCTGCGAGGTGCACTGCTACGCCCGCAGGAGATGTCCCCGTGCTTGTGCTACGCGCATTGGTTGGCGAACGGCAAGCTGCAGTACCGCCCGATGAAGAGGCGGATCAGGCGTTGCTCGACGCATCTTGGTGGCTCGTCGGTGAGTGGCTTCCAGCAGAGCAACAACTCCTCCGACTCGGGAAGCTGCCAAATTGCCCGCCCGCCCCAGTGGCTTGCTCCCCTTCCCATGCCGAACCGTGAGTAGGTGCTGATACGCTTCTTGAGGGTTGTCTTCTCCTGCGGCCCGCCCGCCTTGCCGAAGTAGAGCAGCCGCGTTTCTGGAACCCACCGTGTCTCCAGCTCGGCCACGGGCACATTCGGGTCACGGCGCTTGTGGCTGCCTCCCGTACCTCTCGGTAGGAACTGGGGCGTCACATCGAACGGCCAGATGACAATGTAGACGCCCGCTTCAGAGGGAATGTCCCGATGGTGAGCCGCTCGCAGGCCAGCGAAGGAGATGGGGTTGCTGAATCCGCTCAGACACCCGCGGTCGAAATCGTTGAGTTTCACCTGTGCCGCTCCCTAGCGACGGAGTTCGCTCAGGCGGACCCAGTCACCCGGCGCGCGCTGGTAAGTCCAGAACCACCAGCCGTTGCAGGTTCGATTCGCCGCCGCCGCCGCTGCCAGCGAGGGTGATGAGAACGTTCGGCCGGCGAACCTGATGGAGCCATCTCGAAGCACCCGCGCCTTGAAGAGGCGCCCCTTGAGGCGCCCTCTCAGTCGCGTGGATCGCAGGGCGTACCTGGAGAGCACCGGGACGCGTCCGGTTCGAGGACGCTCCATCGCACTGCTGCGCGGCGTTCTGGCCACCGGCTTGTCGAGCAGGTGACGCAACTCGGACCGTTGCAGAGCGCGGACGTCGCGGGTGAAGCGGCCACGCATGTTCGCGGACTTCGCGAACTTGCCACGCTGCTTGTTGCCAATCGGCCTGACGATGTGGAGCACGAGAGACTCGAGTTCGCGCAGGTGCTGATCGCCAATCGTGAGGTACACACTGAAGCGATCCCAAGAGTCGCCGTGCCTGTCCTTCAGGTGGTCCCGCAGCCGCGACCGCAGGTTGCTGGCGAGGCCGACGTAGTAGAGCTTGCCCTTGCGATAGAGGGCGTAGACGCCCTGACGCCGTCGGACGTACTGCCGCACGATGTCCTGGTACTTCTCCAGAGCGTCGCGGGAGATGTTCTCCAGGTGCTCGCAGACGAGGGGAGACCGCTTCGACATCGTCATCACCTCCGTAGGCGCGCGTCATGCGCGATGGGCGCACCCCGCCCTTCCGCGCGGGGTCGGTGGGTCATCGCCTCCGTCGCTTCACTCTCCGGCGCGTCTCTTCGATTCCCTTCTTCCGCAGCCTACGCGAGCGGCGCAGCCACTCGACTGCATTCTCGCTCGCCTGCCAGGCCGGTGCGAGCGCGGCGGCGGCAAGCTGGGCCTCGTCCTCCGATCCCAGGCGATAGGACGCCGGCAGGAACTGGGGCATCGCCGTTCCACCCGTCAGGTACTTGATGACGTGGGGGTTGCCCCGCACCGCGATCTCGAGCGTTGCCTGGGCGGCATCGCCGTCGCCGCTGCGCCGGTACTCGACGAGCGCCCGTGAGTAAGAAAGCATTGCCGAGCGGTCCTCCGGGTAGCCCGTCAGCACCGCCTCCGCCTCCTCGTCGCGGCGCAGCTCGATCAGCCGCGGGACGAGGATGTCGCGCACGCCCTGGTTGTCGCCCGGGTTCAGCCGGAGGAGGTCCTGCCAGTGCGTGATGGCTTCATCGCTCTGGCCCGTCGCCCACAGCGCCCCCGCGAGGCCGTTGCGGGCCCGCATGTAGGGCCGGGTCTGGAGGATGCCCCAGAAGTGCCCGACGTCCTCGGCGAACGGCTTCGGCCCCAGCGCTCGCTCGCCGGCCGCAACCGCCTGGCGATAGAACTCGACTTGGCGCCCGGGGTCGGGCATCTCCTCGGCCCGTACGACCCAGGCGTCGGCGCAGTCCGGCCACAGCCTGAGCGCCTCGCGGGCGAGCTTGACCCGCAACCGACCCTCTACCTCGAGGGCCCGGTAGACGAGTTCCTGCGCGCGCTCCTCGGGTGTCTGGGCAGCACGATGGGGCGGTATCTTGCCGACCTGCGCGGCGAGAAACTTGTTGGCCTCTTCGACCGACTCGAACTTCTGCTCGGCGATCAGCTGCTGGATGTCGGCCATCGTGCGCTCCATGAGCCGCCGGTCGGGGATCGCCGGCCGCTCCGCGCGGCCGCGTCGGCCGGTGCGTGATGGCTCCTCCAGCAGCCCCGGCAGCGAGAGCTCGATCGTCTGTTCGCCCTCGAAGGTCGTCACAGTCTTGCTCCAGCGAACGCTGTCCAGTTCGTCTTCCGTGGTGGTCGCCAACGACCGGAGCAGAGCCACGATGAAGTCGAGCTCCCCGGCCTCGGCGGGCATGGGCCCGACCTCCGGGACATGGCAGGCGAGCGACGGGTAGGCGTGGGGGCCTGCCACGGGGAGATCGTGCTCCTCCCACAACTCGGAGTCGGCCACCGACCAGTCTGTTACCTCGTCGTAGGTGAAGATCCAGCGACGGGTCTCGCCCAGGTAGAACTTGGGCGTATCGGCAGTCTGGAACCGCTCGAAATCCCGCCGGGAGGCGAAGAAGCCGAGGCCGTACTCATTCCGCGCCGAACCGAGGACGCTGAACCACTCGAGGCCCATGGGTGGCTTGGGTGATTCGACGCGCACGAGGTCTTCGCCCTTCAGGTGATTCCAGAGGGCCGCGCGGTGGAATTCCACGGCAGCCTCGGCGAAGACGCGCAGGCGTTCGACACCCACGGCGGGATCGAAGAACCGGGGTGCTCCGCTTGTGCGCTCGAAGTGCTCGGTCATCTCGGCGATCGCCTCGTCGAGGGCGTCGAGCCGCTGGGTCACGGTGACCGTGATGCCGGCGCTGGCCAGCGCGAATCCCAGCGCCTCGGCCAGGGCGGGGTCGCGCACCTCGATTCGCTGGGGGCGGTATCCGATCTCGCGCGACTTCGCCAGTTCGACGATCGCCTCCAGGGCTGCAGGAGCCGGCGGCTCGTCGGGGGGCAGGACTCCTCCACCGCCCAGGGCGTGGACCGCCGTACTGCGGCAGAGAGCGACCATGGGCCGGAACGGGGTGGGGCCCTGATCCGTCACCCAGAGTGGCATGCGAGCCAGACCGAGCTGCCAAACGTCGGCCTGGATGGGCAGGGTCTTCAGGCGCTCGAGGTCCCGCTGCGTTACCGGGCGGGCCGTGTCGGGAGCTTTCATAGTGGCACCGTAGCGACGGCTCCGGGGGGCGTCAACACCCCTTGGGCGGCGTCCTCCGTGCGACAGACGACACTCCTCTCATGGTCGCCGCGGGTCCCCCGGGTCTCTCGAGACGACGGGCGGTGCATTCGACCCGATCATCGTCGCGGGACGGGGTCGCCCGCGAACCGGCCGCGCGCCGGCCGACACTGCTTGAGTAAGCTCATCCGCGGGAATACTCTGCCGTGTCAACAGCTTTCGGAAGCCGCCCCACGGAAGTACCGGCGCACCGAGCGGGCTGCCCCCTCGCCGCGAGACGTCGCGGCCGGTGAGCGTTCCCGCACCGTAGGCGCACACACTCGGCCGCCCCTGATCCCGTCGGCAGACAGCGGCCGCAATGCACGTGGTAGCCAGGGAGCGCGACGATGGCGAAGCAGAATGCAGGATCCAGCGAAGCAACGGCTGCCACGGTCGGCTACGAAGATCGGCTCTGGCAGATGGCAGACGCCCTGCGTGGCTCCATGGACGCAGCAGAGTACAAGCACGTCGTCCTCGGGCTCATCTTCCTTAAGTACATCTCCGACGCATTCGAGGAACGACAGGCGTATCTGACTCGCGCCGTCGACGACCCAAAGGATGAGTACTACCTCCCGGCGGACACCCGAAATCGTTCCGACGCCATTGCCCGTCTTCTCGAAGATCCGGACGAGTACCGCGCCCAGAGCATCTTCTGGGTGCCGCTCGAGGCGCGCTGGCCACACTTGAAGGCGCAGGCCAAGCAGCCCACCATCGGCCGACTCGTCGACGACGCCATGGCCGGCATTGAGCGCGACAACCTTGCGCTCAAGGGCGTCCTGCCGAAGGACTACGCCCGCCCGGCGCTCGACAAGGAACGGCTCGGCCAGGTGATCGACTTGATCAGCAACATCCGTGTCGGTGACGCGGCGAGCCGCGCCAAGGACGAGCTCGGCCGCGTCTACGAGTACTTCCTTTCTCAGTTCGCCAGCGCCGAGGGCAAGAAGGGCGGCGAGTTCTACACGCCGCGCTGCGTGGTCAAGCTGCTGGTCGAGATGCT
>CAYNPF010000117.1:0-7048 GCA_964398895.1 uncultured bacterium | reverse complement strand
CCGAGACCGTGCCGTACGGCGAGAAGCCGGGCAGGTCAATGCCGTAGCCGACGAAGACCAGCTCGCCGGTCGCGTCGCCACCGCCGGTGAAGTCCACCTCGCGGTAGTCGTCGAGGTAGGTGAAGGTCCGCTCGGGCCGGCCCCGGGCGTCGAGCCGGGCGAGAGTGATGGGCGGCTGCACGTCGTAGAGGTCGAAGCTCACGTCCTGCGTGTGCACCTCGAGCGGCAGGGCGCGCATCGCCCTCTCGACGTAGTCCTCGGCGGCCCGGCCGGAAGGCGACCCGGTGAGGCGGCCCTTCATCTCCGGGGCCGCCAGGGTCGAGACGTAGCGCCACAGCGACTCGGGGACGGCACCGGCCGGTAGCCCGGCCGGCGCGGCCGGACTCGGCGGGGGCGTGGCCAGCAGGGTCAGCAGCAGAGGCAGGACGTTGAGCGGGATCATGATACGGCGTTCTCCTGAAGTGGATTCGCAAGGGGGCGGCGACGCCGGCGCCCCCGCCCGGAGCGCGGGCAGGGGCCCCCGACGAATGACAGGAGACCCGAGGCGGCCACGGCGGTCAAAGCCATTCGACCCGCACCGGGAAACCGGGGACGAACGCGGCGGCTCGCCTCCGTCCGCGGACGATCCCGGCGATCATCGTCGCTCCGCGCCCCGTGCTACGTCGCGTTGCGCGCCAGCGGGTGGTAGTCGCCGACCAGGCCGACCGGGTTCGTGGTGCGGATGCGGTGCGCCAACTCGATCGAGTCGCGGGCGTCGCGGATGCCGAAGCCGCGGCCCTCGAAGATCCCGCGGTAGCAGGCGGTGTGCAGGTCGGTGAACCCTTCCGTGAACTCGATCGGCTCGCCGTCGAGGGTGAGCGATCGCCAGGTGCTCCGCCCCTCGGCCCGGGCGGGGAGGTCCTCGCGGTCCAGCGAGAGGAACCAGCGCACGCGGGCCCGCTCCAGCTCGAGGAAGCCGGCCATCTTGTCGGGCCGCGCCACGTGCACCCGCTGTTCGCGCGGAGGGCCGAAGACCCAGGCGAGCATGTCGAAGAGGTGGATGCCGATGTTGGTGCCGATGCCGCCCGAGCGGCTGACGTCGCCCTTCCAGGAGACGTGGTACCAGGGACCGCGCGAGGTGACGTAGGTGAGCTCGATGTCGTGGATGCGGTCGGCCGGCTCGGCGGCGATGCGCTCGCGCAGCGCCACGATCACCGGGTGCAGGCGGAGCTGCAGGATGGTGTAGACGCGGCGGTCGTACTCGCGCTCCAGTTCCTCGAGGGCGTCGAGGTTCCAGGGGTTGAGCACCAGCGGCTTCTCGCAGATGGCGTCGGCGTGGATCCGCAGCGCGAAGCGGATGTGGGCGTCGTGCAGGTAGTTGGGCGAGCAGATCGAGACCATGTGGATGCGCTGCTCGGGCTCCAGTCGCCGCAGCTTCTCGGCGTGCCGGTCGAAGCGCTCGAAGTCCACGAAGAAGCGGGCCTGCGGGAACCAGCGGTCGAGGATGCCGACCGAATCGGACGGGTCCAGGGCGGCGATCAGCCGCTGGCCGGTGTCGTGGATGGCCTGCAGGTGCCGCGGGGCGATGTAGCCGGCGGCCCCGGTGAGCGCGAAATTGCGGGGAGACGTGTCCATGGGCCCTCGCTGCGGTCGCACCGGCGCCCCGGCCTTCGCCCGGACGCCACGGAGCGAACCAAGTCCGGCACATCCTACCTCATCGGGCGGCCGGGGCGGAGCCGGGGGGAGGCGGATCGGGTCGGGATCGGATCTTCCCTGTAAGCGAATTGTCCCGTAGCCTCGACCCAGTGGGCGAGCCGGGAGAAACGAAGGGTCCCATGCCAACCGATCTCCAGTCCGACCGGAACCTGAGCGAGAGAGCCAGACGAGGCGAGGCCGCCGCCTGGCGGACGATCTACGACTCGACCTGCGACCGCCTGTTCGCCTTCCTCTGCTACCAGGTCGGGGACCGGGACGATGCGCGGGACATCCTGCAGGAGACCTACCTGCAGGCGTTCCGCCGACTGGACACCTACCGCGGCGAGGCGCCCCTGGCGGTGTGGCTGCGCGCCATCGCCCTCGGCCGCGCGATCGACTGGAAGCGGGTGTTCCTTCGCCGGCTCAAGCGGACGGTGAGCCTCGACGAAACGAGCGCGGTGGTGGAGCCGGACCTGCAGGGGGTGCGGTTCGAGTCCGAGGACCGGGGACTCCGGAGGGCGCTGGCGAAGCTCTCCCCGCACCAGCGCGCCGCGCTCCTCCTGCACGAGTGGGACGAACTCGACTTCGACGAGATCGCCCGCCTGCTCGGCTGCGCCGAGAGCACCGTCCGCGTCCACCACGCGAGGGCGCGCGCGCACCTGCGCGCCGCACTGCGCGGCAGAGAGCGCCCGCTGGCGGAGCGCGTCGCGGAAGGACGGGAATCATGAAGGAGATCTTCGACCGGCAGGCGGAACGGCTCAGCCCCGAGGAACGCCGGGCGATCTGGGAGAAGGTGTCGGGGGCGCGGCGCGCGGCCGGGCGGTTCGGCTGGCTGCGGCCGATTCCGGCGTTCGCCACCGCCGCGGTGGCGGTGGTGGCGGCGGTGTTCGTGTTGACGATGCCGCAGGATGGGCGCGACGTGATGCACCGGCGCCTGGGGCCGGCGAGCCCGGCGCCGCGGATGCCCGAGGAGGGCCGGTCGGTGGCGCGACCGCTGGACGGGGTGGTCCGCGAGGCGCTCGAGCGTGCGCCGGCGTCGCGGCCTCCTACCCTGCGGGCGCAGGCGCGGGCGCCGCTGTCGGCGCTGACGCGCCTGCCGGTCCCCCCGCGGCGCGACGTCGCGGAGACGCGCCCGGCGCCGGTGGCGGTCGGGGGAACGCCCGCGCCCGCGGCGGCGAGCCGGGAGGATGGGGCACTGAACGGCCAGGTGCTCGACCGTCACGGCCGGCCGGTGCCGTTCGCCAACGTGATCGTGTCAGGCGCCAGGCGGGGCACTCAGACCAACGAGGACGGCAAGTACGAACTGCTCCAGATGCCGCCGGGAGAGGTCGAGGTCCAGGCCCGCGCCCTCGGCTACGACCCGGTCAGCCGGCGGGTGACCGTCGGCCGGGGAGCGAAGGCGACCGTGGACTTCACGATGGGTGAGCCGATGGTGGCCAAGGAGATCCCGCAGATCGAGGTCTCGGCGCAGAGGAGACTGGTGGAGACCAGGCAGGGGGCGACGGTGCGGACTGTCCGACCGGACCAGGTGAAGGATCTCCCGGTGGAACATCGGAGTCGTGGCACCTCCGGGACCGGGCCTGGTCGTGAGGGCGTGCACTTCCGCGGTGGTCGCAGGGACGAGGTCATCCTCCAGCCCAACGGCGGGCAGGTCCCACCCGCCTCGCTGTCGGTCACGCTGTCGGTCGCGCCGCCGGTCGTCCCGACCACGGGCGGAACGAAGCTGCCCAACGACGAGCCGTTCGACTCCATGTTCTTCCAGCACTACGGCGTCAATCCGTTCATCGCCACCGACGAGGACTCGCTGTCCACCTTCGCCGTGGACGTGGACAACGCCTCGTACACCGTGGCGCGGCGCTACCTCGAGCTGGACCGCCTGCCGCCGGCCGCGGCGGTGCGGGTGGAGGAGTTCGTCAACTACTTCCCGCAGGGCTATCCGCGGTTCGAGGACGACGACTTCCGCATCCTGGTGGACGGTGCGCCCTCACCCTTCGGGTCCGGCTACCACCTGCTGCGCGTCGGTCTGAAGGCCCGCGAGATCGGGCGGGGGGAGCGCAAGCCGGCGCAGCTCACCTTCGTGGTGGACGTCTCCGGTTCGATGTTGCGGGAGGACCGGCTGGAGCTGGTGAAGCGCGCGCTGCGCCTGCTGGTGGACGAACTGCGGGCGGGCGACCGCGTCGGTCTCGTCGTCTACGGCACGCATGGGCGCGTGTTGCTCGAGCCGTCCGCGCTGGCGGGTGGCGGGCGCGAGCGGCTGCTGGCGGCGATCGAGGCCCTGCATCCCGAGGGCAGCACCAACGCCGAGGAGGGACTGCGGCTGGGCTACGACATGGCGCGGCGCAGCTACCGGTCGGGGGCGATCAACCGCATCGTGCTGTGCTCGGACGGCGTGGCCAACGTCGGCCTCACCGGGCCGCAGTCCATCCTGGAGCGGGTGCGCACCGAGGCCGACCGCGGCGTGCAGCTCACCACCGTCGGTTTCGGCATGGGCAACTACAACGACGTCCTGATGGAGCAGCTCGCCGACCGGGGCGACGGCAACCACTACTACGTGGACGACCTCGTGGAGGCCGAGCGGGTCTTCGTCGAGAACCTCACCGGCACACTGCAGACCGTCGCCCGCGACGCCAAGGTGCAGGTCGAGTTCGATCCCACCCGGGTACTGCGCTACCGCCTGATCGGCTTCGAGAACCGCGACGTCGCCGACCGCGACTTCCGCAACGACAAGGTGGACGCGGGGGAGATCGGCGGCGGGCACGAGGTCACGGCGCTCTACGAGGTCAAGCTGGCGAAGGGGATCGTGGCGGGACCGATCGCGACGGTGCGACTGCGCTACGCGCTGCCGGAGCGCGACGGGGCCGGCGCGCCCCGGGTGCGCGAGATCGCTCGCCGCTTCGACGCGGCCTCGCTGCACCGGAGCTTCGAGACGGCGCCGCCACGCTTCCGGTTGGACGCGGCGGTGGCGGAGTTCGCCGAGATCCTGCGCGGCAGCTACTGGGCGAAGGACGGGCGGCTGGCCGACGTGCTGGCGGTGGCGCGCAGCGCGGCCGCCGCGCTGGCCGACGCGCCGAGCGCCGAGTTCGTTCGGCTGGTGGAGCGGGCAGCGGCGCTGAAGCCGGCGACGAAGGCGGGGGACGGGGAGTAGCCGCAACTCTTCCCGGCGCGCGCGGCGGGCGGCATGCCGCCGAACGCAAGAGGCGGGCGGCTCGCGCCGCCCGCCTCGGTGTCTCCGGTTCCCGGGCCGATCAGGCCTTCCAGCCCTGCAGGACCTGGATGTAGTTCGCCCGCTCGTAGGCCTTCGGATCGGGCGACTTCGCCAGGTTCATGCTGCCGCACATCTGGCCGAGCGAGTCGTACTCGTGCTCCTCGAGCCAGCGGGCCAGTCCGTCGCGCAACTGCTGCAGGTGGCCCGGTCCCTTCTGCAGCAGGGCCGAGACCGTCTGCACCGCCTGGGCGCCGGCCATGACCGCCTTGACCACGTCGCTCACCGTGTGCACGCCGCCCGAGGCCGCCAGCGAGGGGCGGACCCGGCCGGAGAGGATGGCCAGCCAGCGCAGGCGCAGGTTCAGCTCGGCCGAGGTCGAGTACTGCAGGGTGCGGCGGACCTCCAGCTCCTCGACGTCAATGTCCGGCTGGTAGAAGCGGTTGAAGAGCACGAGGCCGTCGGCTCCGGCGCCATCCAGGCGGGCGGCGAGGTGGGGCAGCGAGGAGTAGAACGGCCCCAGCTTCACCGCCACCGGGATGCTCACGTGCTGCTTGACCGCCTTCACCATCTCGACTGCCTGGTCCTCGACGCGGCCGGAGTCCTCGGCGGGATCGGTGGGCAGGTAGTAGACGTTGAGTTCCAGCGCGTCCGCACCGGCCTGCTGCATCTGGCGGGCGTAGGAGAGCCAGCCGCCGCGGCTGGCGCCGTTCAGCGAGGCGATCACCGGGATCTTCACCGCCGCCTTGATGCGCTGGATCAGGGCCAGGTAGTCGTCGGGGCCCAGTCGGTAGCCGTCGGGGCGGGGGAAGTACGACATCGCCTCGGCGAAGGACTCGGCGTGGGCGTCCTCGTTGGCGAGGGAGGCGGCCTGCTCCATCGTGATCTGCTCCTCGAACAGGGAGTGCATCACGATCGCCGCGGCTCCGGCGTCCTCGAGGCGACGGACCTCATCGAGGTCCGTCGCCAGAGGAGATGCGCCGGGCATGATCGGGTGCGTCAGCTTGAGGCCTAGATAGGTCGTCGAGAGGTCCATCGGGCCCTCCTTTCGGCCTATCCGATGCGGCGCAGCCGAGTTCGGTTCTGCTTCTCTACTTCTACTGCTTCTCCGGCTCCCGGGGGATCGTCAGGCCGGCCAGGTGCTGGTAGACCGCGTAGCGCTGGTCCGCCGCCACCTGGGCCGCGGCCATCAGGGTCTGGAACCGCTTGGGGTCCAGCTTCTCCACCATGCGGAACCGCGTCTCGCCCTGAGTCAGGTCGCTGACCTTGGCGCCGGTCGGCTGGGCGTCGAGGATCAGCGGTGGCTGCCCCTCGGCGATCCGCCGCGGGTCGAACCGGTAGAGCGGCCACTGGCCCGACTCGACCGCCAGCTTCTGGTGCGCGCACCCGTCGGCCAGGTCGAACCCGTGGGCGATGCAATGGCAGTAGGCGATGATCAGCGAGGTCCCCGGGTACGAGTCGGCCTCCATGAACGCGCGCACCGTCTGCTGGTCGCGCGCGCCCAGGGCCACCCGCGCCACGTAGACGTAGCCGTAGCTCATCGCCATCATGCCGAGGTCCTTCTTGCCGAGGGCCTTGCCGGCGGTGGCGAACTTCGCCGCCGCGCCGATCGGCGTCGCCTTCGACGCCTGGCCGCCGGTGTTCGAGTAGACCTCGGTGTCGAGCACCAGGACGTTGACGTCGCGGTTCATCGCCAGGACGTGGTCCAGGCCGCCGTAGCCGATGTCGTAGGCCCAGCCGTCGCCGCCCAGCGCCCAGACGCTCTTCTTGACCAGGTAGTCGGCGATGATGTCGAGCCGACGGGCCTCGGGCTCCTTCAGCGCGGCCAGCTTCGCCCGCAGGACCTTGACCCGCTCGCGCTGCTCGTGGATGCCCAGCTCGTCCACCTGGTTGGCCTCGATCAGCGACTTCACCAGCTCGTCCCCGAGCTTGCCGGACAGGCTGCGCAGCAGGTCGTGGGCGAAGCGCTGCTGCGCGTCCACGGCCAGGCGGAAGCCCAGGCTGAACTCGGCGTTGTCCTCGAACAGGGAGTTCGACCACGCCGGGCCGCGCCCCTCGCCGTCCACCGTGTAGGGCGTGGTCGGCAGGTTGCCGCCATAGATGGACGAGCAGCCGGTGGCGTTGCCGATCAGGGCGCGGTCACCGAAGAGCTGCGTGAGCAGCTTCACGTAG
>CAYNPF010000116.1:0-7067 GCA_964398895.1 uncultured bacterium | reverse complement strand
GTCGAACGGATAATATTTCTTGTCTTTATTGACGAATAGAATGATGATGGATTTCCGAAATTGGTTCTTGATCGAAAAGCCTGATTTTCTAAACACTTGAAAGATTATTTGCCATTAGTTTCCTTACCTCTTCAAACTACGATACCGAATCCTTGTCGGTGTGTTAGCGGCCACACCCAGGCGCTTGCGGCGTTCGGTTTCGTAGTCTGACCAGTTACCCAGGTTCCAGCTCACCTGGCTGTCGCCTTCGAAAGCGATAATGTGGGTGGCGATGCGGTCGAGGAACCAGCGGTCGTGCGAGACGACAACCGCGCAGCCGGCAAACTCGAGCAGCGCCTCCTCCAGCGCGCGCAGCGTGTCCACGTCGAGGTCGTTGGTGGGCTCGTCGAGCGCAACCGCGTGCACCTCGCGCGCATGCTCAAGACCGGCGAGGTCCTTGACCCGCTTCTGCTGGTCGGCGCCCTTGAAGTTGAACGAGGCCACGTAGGAGCGCGAGTTCACCGTGCGCTTGCCCAGCTCGAGCGTGTCCTGCCCGCCGCTGATCGCCTCCCACACGTTGGCGTCGGGGGGCAACGCGTCGCGGCTCTGGTCCACGTAGGCCAACTGCACCGTCTCGCCGATGCGCAGCGAGCCGCCGTCGGGTTGCTCCTGCCCGGTGATCATGCGGAACAGCGTGGTCTTGCCGGCGCCGTTGGGGCCGATCACGCCGACGATGCCGGCGGGGGGGAGCTTGAACGACAGGTCCTCGATCAGCAGGTTGTCGCCGTAGCCCTTGCGCAGGTGGTCGGCCTCGATGACCACGGTGCCGAGGCGCGGGCCGGGCGGCACGTAGATCTCGATGCTCTCGATCTTCTCGCGGTTGTCCTCGGCCAGCATCTTCTCGTAGGCGGCCAGCCGCGCCTTGCCCTTGGCCTGCCGCGCGCGCGGGGCCAGGTGCACCCACTCCAGCTCGCGCTCCAGCGTGCGCTGCCGCGCGCTCTCCTGCTTCTCCTCGACCGCCAGGCGCTTGCGCTTCTGGTCGAGCCACGAGGAGTAGTTCCCCTCCCAGGGGATGCCGGCGCCGCGGTCCAGCTCGAGGATCCAGCCGGCGACGTTGTCGAGGAAGTAGCGGTCGTGGGTCACCGCCACCACCGTGCCCTGGTACTCCTTGAGGAAGCGCTCGAGCCAGGCCACCGACTCGGCGTCGAGGTGGTTGGTGGGCTCGTCGAGCAGCAGCAGGTCGGGCTCGCGCAGCAGCAGCCGGCACAGTGCCACGCGGCGGCGCTCGCCGCCCGACAGCGTGGTCACGTCCTGCTCGGGCGGCGGGCAGCGCAGCGCGTCCATGGCGATCTCGAGGTGGCGCTCCAGCTCCCAGAGGTTGCCGGCGTCCATCTGGTCCTGGACCTTGGCCTGCTCCTCGAGCAGCCTGGCCATCTCGTCGTCGTCCATCGGCTCGGCGAAGCGCGCGCTGATCTCGTTCCAGCGGCGCAGCACCGCCATCTTGGGGCCGACGCCGTCCTGGATGTTCTCGAGCACGGTCTTGGCCGGGTCGAGCTTCGGCTCCTGCTCGAGCAGGCCGACGGTGTAGCCCTTGCCGAGGAAGGCCTCGCCGATGAAGTCGGGGTCCGCGCCCGCCATGATGCGCAGCAGCGAGCTCTTGCCGGCGCCGTTGGCGCCGAGCACGCCGATCTTGGCGCCATAGAAGAACGAGAGCCAGATCCCCTTGAGGATCTCGCGCTTGGGCGGGACCACCTTGCGGAGGTCCTTCATGGTGTAGATGAAGTCGGGTGACATCGCGCCTCGGACGGGTAGGGGGCCGGGGTAGTGGTGGACGTTCCCGCACAGGATGCGGGATGCCCCCGGTGCGCGCAAGGCGGGCGCGGGCTACGACTCGGCGGGCGTGTCCCCGGGAGCTTCCGGCCCGGGCGCGGACTCGGCGGCGGGTGACTCCGCCTCGGGCTCCGCGGGCGCGGGCGCAGGCTCGACGGCGGGTGCTTCGGGCGCGGGCTCGACGGGTTCACCCGCGGCGGGCGCGGCAGCGTTGGCCCCGGCGCGTCGCGGCTTCGCTCCACGCGGGGGCGCGCCAGCGGGCGGCCGGCGGCCGCCGACGCGGCGCGCGGTTTCGCGCACGCGCTGCTCCAGCTCGGCGATGGACTCCTCGGTGCGGCGCCGCTTCTCGGCGGTGGCGGCCTGCCACTGCCGCACCTGCTCGGCGAACTCCTCGGAGCGCGCGCGCTTCTCCATCTCGATGAGCTTGGCCGCCTGCTCGACCAGGTGACCGAGCTGCCCGCGCTTCTGCTCCAGCGTCTCCTGCCAGCGGCCGAGGTGCTGCTCCATGCGGCCGCGCCACTCGGCGCGCTGCCGCGAGCGCTCGTGGCGCTGCTCGACCATGCGGCCCTGCGCCGCCTGCCAGGCGGTGGAGAGGCGCTTGCGCAGCTCCTCGAACTGGCCGCGCCGCAGGTCGGCCTTGCCGAGCTGCGCCTGCAGTTCCTTGATGCGCTGGGTCGCCTGGAACGGATCGCCCTCGGCGGCCAGCGCGGCCACCTCGACGATCTTCAGGCTCAGCTCGTGGTGCGCGGTCTCCTGGCGCACGCCGTGTTTCTTGCGCAGCGTGTCGCGCACCGCGCGCCAGCGGTCCCAGCAGGCGCGCCGGTCGGGGCCGATGAGGAGCTGGCCGGTGCTGCCGGGCGCGGGGTTGCCGAGCAGGTTGCGGATCTCGTTGAGCAGCGACTCGATCCGCCGGTACTCGGTGCCGGTGCTGGCCGTCTGCATCTGCGCTTCGGCGGCGCGCAGCCGCTCGTCCACGGTCTCGCGCGCCTCGATGGACTGGTAGCGCCGCGACTCCCATTCCTCCTGCTGTGCGCGGCGCGCCTCGGCGCCCGCCTGCTTGAGCGACTTCCACAGCCGGTGCCGGTCGTGCGGGTGCAGCGGACGCAGCTCCTTGAACAGATCGTGCAGGCGCCGCTCGTGCTCGAAGAAGGCGCGGAAGCGCCGGCGCGTGCCGTCCATGTGGCCGGTGTGCAGCGCCTCGATCTCGCCCTCCAGCCGCTGCGCGTTCTCCTGAGCGAGCCGCTCCTGCTCGGGATCGGCGGGAACGGGCTCCCCGGCCAGCGGAGCCGAATCGTCCCCGGGCTCGATCTCGGGCTCGATCACGGCTGCGGACTCGTCGGCCGGGGCGATCTCGGCCTCGGGCGCGACAGGCTCGGGCTCGACAGGATCGAGTGCGACAGGCTCGGGCTCGACAGGCCCGGGCGCGACGGGCTCGGGCGGCGCGGGATCGCTCACCGGCGCGGCCTCGGGCTGGGGCTCGGGCGGCGCGGGATCCGGCGGCAGATTCGTGTTCTCGTCCATGGACAGAGCATACCGCAGCCGCTCCGAATGCGCAGGAGCGGCCGCCGAGGGCGACCGCTCCGCGAACGAACGGGCTCCAGCGCGGTCCGACCGCGCCCGAGGCTACTGCTGGACGGTGGCCGTCGAGCGGTCCCCCCGGTGCATCAGCCACCAGATCAGCCAGGCCAGGAGCGCGAAGGGCACCACCGGCAGCGCCACGGCCAGGAGCAGGGGCACGCCCACGAAGATGGCCAGCACGACCCCACCGACCGCCAGCAGGGGCAGCATCAGCAGGGCGCCGAGCAGCTTGAAGGCGAAGCCCAGGAGCCGGAAGGGCAGCATCACGAGCCACAACAGCAGCGCCACCAGCCCGCCGACCGCGCTGAGGACCGCGATCACCACCAACGCCGCCAGCCCAACTGCCAGCAGTTCCAGCACCTTCCCAACCTCCTCCGGGGCTCTGCCCGGACTGTGCCTGCCGGCCCGCGATGCCGTGCGCGTTCATGTGCGGGCCCACCATGCGCCGGTCACAGCCGCTCCGGCGGTCGTGAGGATACTACGGGTGCCCGCCGGCAGGTGTTGCGAGAATCGGCAGCGGCTTGCGACGGGCCCGGTTGCGCCACCCCTCGGCGCTGCTAGAGTGCCCTCGTTCCACGACTTCGGGCTCCCGCCGGGAGGGAGCAGGGCGGCAGGAGATTCGCAGGGGGGTGGCTGATGGCGACGACCCGCATCACGGTGAAGAACGACGGTTCGCTGCGCGTGGAGGGCGACTTCGAGATCGTGGACGCCGAGGGCCGGCCCTTCGGCCTCGCCGGTCGGGCGCACGTTGGCCTGTGCCGCTGCGGCCACTCGCAGAAGAAGCCCTTCTGCGACGGCTCGCACCGGACCGAGGGCTTCCGCTCGGCGGTCGGGGCCTTCGACCTCGAGCCACCCGCGGCCGAGCCGGGGAGCCGGTCGTGAGCCGGCGGGGCTGGGTCCTCGCCGCCCTGCTGCTGGTGATCCTCGCCGCGCCGGCCGCGGCCCAGAAGAGCTGGGACGAGGTCGTCCTGAGTCCCGAAGCGCTGGGCGGCGGGCTGTGGATGGTCCGCGGGGTGGGCGGCAACCTGCTCCTCTGCACCGGCGCCGACGGCGCCCTGCTCGTGGACGCGCAGTTCTCGCCGCTGGGGGGGCGGATCCGCGCCCTGGCCGACTCGCTCGGCCGCACCGTGACCGGCGCGTCCGCGCCGCCGCTGCGCTTCGTCGTGAACACGCACTACCACGACGATCACGTGGACGGCGACGCGGCCATGGCTGCGGCCGGCGCGACGATCGTGGCGCACGAGGCGGTGCGCGCGCGCGTGAGCGTGACGGCGTTCAACTCGACCTTCGCCGAGACGGCGCGGGCCATCCCGCCGGCGGGCCGGCCGGCGATCACCTTCACCGATTCGCTGACCTTCCACCTGGACGGCCACGATCTGCGGGTCGTCCACGTGCCGCCCGCGCACACGGACGGCGACGCCTACGTGTGGATCCCCGACGCCGACGTGCTGCACACCGGCGACCTGTTCTTCAACGGCGACTACCCGGTGGTGGACGTGGCGGGCGGCGGGAGCCTGGACGGCTTGATCCGCTCGGCCGACCGGCTGCTGGTCCTGGCCGGGCCGCGCACGCGCATCGTTCCGGGGCACGGGCCGCTCGCCGACCGCGCGGCGCTGCGGCGCTACCGCGACATGCTGGTGCTGGCGCGCGAGCGTCTGACCGGGCTGGTGCGGGCGGGACGGACGCTGGCCGAGCTGAAGGCGGCGAAGCCGCTGGCCGACCTCGATCCGATCTGGGGCAACGGCTACATGAAGCCGGACGACTTCCTCGCCTGCATCTATTCGGACCTGGTGCGTCGGCCGCGGACCGGCAAGCCGGCGCGCTGAGATCGGCCGCGGGGGGCAAGCGCGAGGCCCGGGCGGGACGACCCCCCCGGGCCTCGTCGTTCGGGCGCGCTACTTCTTCTGGAACACGTACAGGCCGAAGCCCAGCGTGTCGCGGCCCCAGTGCTCGTAGGCCTCGGCGTGGCGGCGGGCCTGCTGCCAGATGGTCTCGGCCTCGGGGTCCTCGGGGTGCTGGCGCGCGTAGTCCTCGAGGGCGCGGGCCCGCAGCCGCTCGTAGTGGTCCCATTCCTCCTCGGTGGCCACCGCGGTGCAGATGGGGACCAGCCCGGCCTCCTCGCCGGCCCGCACGTTGCGCGGGTGGTCGAGCAGCTCGTCGGCGCCGGTGCCGGTGGCGGCGAGGTAGTCGGGATGCGGCCGCCGGCGCCAGAAGCGCTCGCCCACCAGCATCCGGCCGTGCGGGCGCACCATCGCCGCCAGCGCGCGCAGCGCGTCGCGGTAGCTGCCGTAGGCCTCGGTCGAGCCGACGCACAGCGCGGCGTCGAAGGAATCGGGAAGCGTGTCGAAGTCGCCGGCCGGCACGGCATGGAAGGCGAGGTCGCTCTCCGGCACGCGGCTCGCCGCGCGGGTGCGGGCCTCGGCGAGCAGGTCGGCGTTGGGCTCCAGCCCCACGCCGCTCGCGCCGCGCCGCTCGGCCAGCCGCACCAGCATCTCGCCCTTGCCGCAGCCGACGTCAATCACGCGCGCGCCCTGCCTCAACTCGAGCATGGAGAGCACCTGATCCACCTTGGCCCCGCTCAGGGGGCTGAGGAAGACGTGATCGCGGTGGGCGAGGGCGGTGAGCCGGTGGGACCCGGTCAGGGTGGCGAGGGCGACGTCCATGTGAGCCGCATGTTGGACGAAGCGCTGCTTCGGTGCAAGGACGAAGCGACGAACGTCCGCACATGCAAGGGCCGCGCCGTCGTCGCCGCCGTTGCGTGACGCGAAACGACGACGGGCCCCCGGCGCAATGCCGGAGGCCCGGGTGGCGCGGGCGAAGCGCTACTTCGTCGCGCGCAGGTTCGCCTCGACGTGCAGGTCCACGGCCACCTCGTCGCCGATCATCAGGCCGCCCTGGTCGAGCGTCTTGTTGAAACGGATGCCGTAGTCCTGCCGGTTGAGCGTGGTGGTGGCGTCGAAGCCGGCCTTGGTCCCCATGCTCTGCCCGCCCAGGGAGACCGCGCCCTTGCCGAGGAACTCCATGTCCAGCACCACGGTCCGCGTCACGCCGCGCATCGTCAGCTTGCCGGTCACCTTGTAGCGGTCCCTGCCGGAGGGGGCGACCTTCGTGCTCTTGAAGGTGATGGTCGGGAAGGAGTCTGCGGCGAAGAAGTCCGGGCTGCGCAGGTGCGCGTCGCGCTGGTCGTTGTCGGTGAAGATGCTGGCGGTCTGGATGGTCACGTCCACCGACGAGGCCGACGGGTTCTTCTCGTCGGCGAGGATCGTGCCACTGAACTGCTTGAAGTGCCCCGGCACCTTGGAGAAGAGGTGACGGACCGTGAACCCGACCTGGGAGTGCACCGGGTCAATGTCGAAGGTCTGCGGGGCGGCATACGCCGTGGTCGTCAGACCCGCCAGGACGACCAGGACGGCGGCGGTCATGCGCTTCACGTGAGTCTCTCCTTTCGGTTCGTGGTCCCACCGGTGCCGGGACACCCGCGGCGGGCGTGGGGCCGGTGCGACGGTTGGGGGAGGGCGCCGGTCACTGCTGGTCGGCTGGTTGCGCTGTCCTGGGCCAGCGCCCCGACCCCCTGCCCGTCCTAGGATGAGCGGACCCGTCCATGGATTCGCGCCCCAACGGGCTCGGGGGGGCCCCGGACCGGGCTTTGACCGGCCCCTGACGGCCATTTGTGGGCGGGG